>PXES01000304.1 GCA_003564655.1 Paracoccaceae bacterium | reverse complement strand
TTTAAATAAAGTTACTATTCCTTTGACGATTGTGGTAAAGATGTGGCGGGGAATGTGACGCTGCGTCATTCGGCGTCCGAAATTCATGGGGGGAGGACGCGGGCAAATCGACCCTGCCGCCCCCGTCACTGGAGGAGTTTCCATGTCCGAGATTTACCCGGCTTCCGACGCGTTCATCGCAAACGCCCATGTCGACGCCGCGAAATATGACGAGATGTATGCCGCGTCCATCGCCGACCCCGAGGGGTTCTGGCGCGAGCACGGCAAGCGCATCGACTGGATCAAGCCCTTCACGCGCGTCAAGAATACCTCTTTCGCACCCGGCAATATTGATATCCGCTGGTACGAGGATGGCACACTGAACGTGTCGGCCAATTGCATCGACCGGCATATCCCGACGCGCGGCAACCAGACCGCAATCATCTGGGAACCTGACGAGCCGTCCACCCCCGCGCAGCACATCACCTATCTGGAACTGCTCGAGCAGACCTCGCGCATGGCGAATGTGCTCAAGGCGCGCGGCATCGGCAAGGGCGACCGGGTGGTGATCTATCTGCCGATGATCCCCGAGGCGGCCTATGCGATGCTGGCCTGCGCGCGGATCGGGGCGATTCATTCGATCGTCTTCGCGGGTTTTTCGCCCGACGCACTTGCCGACCGGATCAACGGTTGCGATGCGAAAGCCGTGATCACCGCCGACACCGCGCCGCGCGGCGGTCGGCGCACGCCACTCAAGACCAATGCCGACAAGGCGCTGCGCAACTGCAAGGACCGTGTGCAATGCCTCGTCGTAAAGCACACGGGCGACCAGACCACCTGGGTCGAGGGGCGCGATGTGGACATTAAGGCCGAGATGGCCGAAGCCAGCCCCTATTGCCCCTATACCGAAGTGGGCGCCGAGGATCCGCTATTCATCCTCTACACCAGTGGCTCGACCGGCAAGCCCAAGGGGGGGGTGCATACCTCGGGGGGCTATCTGGTGTATGCCTCGATGACGCAGCAACTGACCTTCGACTACCATGACGGCGATATCTTCTGGTGCACGGCGGATGTCGGCTGGGTCACCGGGCACAGCTACATCATCTACGGCCCGCTGGCCAATGGCGCCACAACGCTGATGTTCGAGGGCGTGCCGACCTACCCCGATGCGGGCCGTTTCTGGGAAGTCTGCGCCAAGCACAAGGTCAACCAGTTCTACACCGCCCCCACCGCGATCCGCGCGCTGATGGGCCAAGGCACCGAGTGGGTCGAGAAGCACGACCTGTCGTCGCTCAAGCTGCTCGGCACCGTCGGCGAGCCGATCAACCCGGAGGCCTGGAACTGGTACAACACCCATGTCGGCAAGGGGAAATGCCCCATCGTCGACACGTTCTGGCAGACCGAGACCGGCGGCCATATGATCACCTCGCTGCCCGGGGCGATCCCGAACAAGCCTGGCTCGGCCACCAAGCCGTTCTTCGGCATTCAGCCCGAAGTACTCGACCCGGCCACGGCCGAAGTGCAGTCCGAAACCAAAGCCGAGGGCGTGCTGTGCATCAAGGACAGCTGGCCCGGGCAGATGCGCACCCTCTGGGGCGACCATGCCCGGTTTGAAGAGGCGTATTTCAGTCAGTACAAGAACTACTACTTCACCGGCGACGGCTGCCGCCGCGACGAGGATGGTTATTACTGGATCACCGGCCGCGTGGATGACGTGATCAACGTCTCGGGGCACCGGATGGGCACTGCCGAGGTCGAATCGGCGCTGGTGGCCCACGACTCAGTGGCCGAGGCCGCCGTGGTGGGCTACCCGCATGACATCAAGGGTCAGGGCATCTACGCCTATGTCACCCTGATGAACGGCATCGACCCCACGGACGAGTTGCGCAAGGATCTGGTCAAATGGGTCCGCCAGGAGATCGGGCCCATCGCCTCGCCCGATTTGATCCAGTGGGCGCCGGGCCTACCCAAGACGCGCTCGGGCAAGATCATGCGCCGCATTCTGCGCAAGATCGCCGAGAATGACTATGGCAGCCTGGGGGACACCTCGACGCTGGCCGAGCCTGCGGTGGTCGATGACCTGATCGAAAACCGCATGAACCGGGGCTGATGGGATGGCAGACGCAACAACAACCAAATCCGCAGTCCTGATCCTGCTCGGCCCCCCGGGCGCAGGCAAGGGCACACAGGCGCGCATGCTCGAACAGAAATTCGGGCTGGTGCAGCTGTCCACCGGCGATCTGTTGCGCGCCGCTGTCGCGGCGGGCACCGAGGCCGGCAAGGCGGCGCAGGCGGTCATGGAATCTGGCGGGCTGGTGAGCGACGAAATCGTTCTGGCCATCCTGCGCGACCGCATGGGCGAGCCCGACATGGCGCGCGGTGCAATCCTTGACGGCTTTCCGCGCACGACCGGACAGGCCGGGGCGCTTGATGCGCTTCTGGCCGAGCAGGGGATGGGGCTGGGCGCGGCGATCTCGCTCGAGGTGGATGACACTGCCATGATCGAGCGCGTCTCGGGGCGCTATACCTGTGCCAATTGCGGCGAGGGCTATCACGACAGCTTCAAGAAACCGGCCGTTGCAGGTGTATGCGACAAATGCGGCAGCACCGAATTCAAGCGCCGCGCCGATGACAATGCCGAAACAGTCAGCGCGCGGCTCAAGGCCTACCACGCCGAAACCGCGCCCCTGATCCGCTACTACGAACAGCAAGGCGCGCTCCGCCGCGTCGATGCGATGGGCGATATCGACCGTATCGCGCATGACCTGGCCGCGATTGTGGAGGAAATCGCAGCCTAGGAAGAGATCCGGGCAACCGGGCTGGCACCTTCTTGGTGCCAAATGCAGAGCGCATCGCGCCCTGCAAACCCCTGCCTCATGTCTGACGGCATGGCGGGAGGAATCGTGAAAGCCATCCCATGTCGGGACTGGCGCAGGAGGAAACTGGGAGACGTCATATGTCAGACTTATCGACAGACGCCTACTGGAAGGCCAATGTGCGCATTATCACCATCTGCATGGAGATCTGGGCACTGGTGTCTTTCGGCTTTGGCATCGTATTGCGCCCGCTTCTGTCGGGCATCCCGGTCGGGGGTACCGACCTAGGGTTCTGGTTCGCACAGCAGGGGTCCATGCTGACCTTTATCGTGCTGGTCTTTTTCTATCGCGCGTACATGAACAAGCTTGATCGCAAGTTTGGCGTGGAAGAGTGAGGGGCACCTGATCCATGAGCCAATTAGCAATCAACATCATCTTCGTGGGCGCGTCCTTCGCGCTCTATATCGGCATCGCCATCTGGGCGCGCGCCGGCACAACCTCGGACTTCTACGCGGCCTCGCGTGGGGTCAACCCGGTCGTTAACGGTGCGGCCACGGCGGCTGACTGGATGTCGGCGGCCTCGTTCATCTCGATGGCCGGCCTGATCGCCGCTGTCGGCTATGGCAACTCGACCTTCCTGATGGGCTGGACGGGCGGCTATGTGATCCTCGCGCTGTTGCTTGCGCCTTACCTGCGCAAGTTCGGCCGCTTCACGGTACCCGACTTCATCGGCGACCGCTTCTACAGCCAGACTGCGCGTCTGGTGGCGGTGATCTCGCTGCTGACAATGTCGATCACCTATGTGATCGGGCAGATGACGGGTGCAGGCGTGGCCTTCTCGCGCTTTCTCGAGGTGGACAACACCACGGGTCTGCTGATCGCGGCGGGTGTCGTGTTCATCTATGCCGTTCTCGGCGGGATGAAGGGCATCACCTACACGCAGCTTGCGCAATACTGCGTGCTGATCGTGGCCTATACCATCCCGGCGATCTTCATCTCGCTGCAACTGACCGGAAACCCGCTGCCGCAGCTTGGCCTGTTCAGCACGCACACCGAATCCGGCCAGCCACTGCTGCAGACGCTGAACGAAGTGCTGATGGAGCTGGGCTTCAACGACTATACCGGCAATCACGGCTCGACCTTCAACATGGTTCTGTTCACCATGTCGCTGATGATCGGGACCGCCGGTCTGCCCCACGTCATCATCCGCTTCTTCACGGTGCCGAAAGTCGCCGACGCGCGGACTTCGGCAGGCTGGGCGCTGGTGTTCATCGCGCTGCTCTACACGGTCGCTCCGGCTGTGGGTGCGATGGCGCGGCTGAACATCATCACCACACTCTGGCCCGATGGCATCGAAGGACAGGCGCTGGCATTCGACGAGCGCCCCGACTGGATGCACAACTGGGAACAGACCGGTCTGCTGCGCTTCGAGGACAAGAACGGCGACGGCCTGATCCAGTACTATAACGAAGCCAACCCGCCCCAGCGCGCGATCGACGAGGGCTGGGAAGGCAACGAGATGGTGCTGTTCAACAACGACATCCTCGTTCTGGCCAACCCCGAGATTGCGCAGCTTCCGGGCTGGGTGATCGGTCTGATCGCGGCAGGCGGCCTTGCGGCGGCGCTGTCCACGGCGGCGGGGCTGTTGCTGGCGATTTCTTCGGCGGTCAGTCACGACCTGATCAAGAAGATGATCAATCCGGGCATCTCGGAGAAGGGCGAATTGTTAGCCGCCCGAATCTCGATGGCCTTCGCGATTGCACTGGCGACCTATCTGGGCCTGAACCCGCCAGGCTTTGCCGCGCAGGTGGTGGCACTGGCCTTCGGTCTGGCAGCAGCGTCGCTCTTCCCGGCGATCATGATGGGCATCTTCTCGAAGAAGATGAACTCGGCCGGGGCGATTGTTGGGATGCTCGTGGGCCTGCTCTCGACGGTGATGTATATCTTCACCTATCTGGGCATGTTCTTCATCCCGGGCACCAACCTGCTGCCCAACACCCAGGAGAACTGGCTGTTCGGCATCTCGCCGCTGTCCTTCGGGGCTGTTGGCGCGGTCCTGAACTTCCTCGCGGCCTGGGTCACGCTGAAACTGACCAGCGAAGCTCCGCCCGAGATTCAGGAGCTGGTCGAAGGTATCCGCGTGCCGAAAGGCGCCGGCGCGGCCGTCGATCACTAGGCGACC
>PXES01000116.1 GCA_003564655.1 Paracoccaceae bacterium | reverse complement strand
GGAGGGGGCGATGGAGCACGAACAGTTCTTCGAGGATTACGAGACCGGGGCGGTGCGCGAGAGTTTCGGGCGCACCATCACCGAGGCTGACATCGTCTTTCACGCCGGCCATTCGGGCGATTTCTTTCCGCATCACATGGATGCCGAATGGTGCGCGACCCAGCCCTTCGGTCGGCGCATCGCGCATGGCACCATGACCTTCGCCATCGGCATCGGGCTGACCGCCACGGTCATCAACCCGCGCGCCATGACCTATGGCTACGAGCGGCTGCGCTTTCCCGCGCCCGTCCATGCAGGCGACACGATCCGCACCCGCATCACCATCGGCGAGAAGCGCGACGACCCCAAGCGACCAGCCCATGGGCAGGTGGTCGAGATCTGCGAAACCCTGAACCAGGAGGGCAAGACAGTCATGTATTGCGAGCATATCCTGCTCGTCGAACGCAAGGAGCCCGCCGCATGAGCCTCGATCTGCCCCAGTTCTGGCCCCCCCCCGCCGCGCCGAAACCCATCGTCATCGTCGGCACCGGCGGGATCGTGAAGGACGCGCATCTGCCCGCCTACGCAATGGCCGGGCTGCCCGTGGCGGCGGCGGTCGATCTCGACCGCGCCCGCGCCGAAGCGGTCGCGCAGGCGCATGGCATCGCGCAGGTCTTGGACAACGCGGCAGCGGCGGCCGACGCTTTCGGCACCGGCGCGGTCTATGACCTCGCCCTGCCTCCCGGCGCCATCGCCGATGTGCTGCCCGCCCTGCCCGACGGCGCGGCGGTGCTGATCCAGAAACCGATGGGCCCCGATCAGGCCGCCGCCCGCGCCATCCGGGCGATCTGCCGCGACAAGGGGCTGAAGGCCGCGATGAATTTCCAGCTGCGCTTCTCGCCGATGATGATGGCGGCGCGGGCGGCGATCGAGCAAGGGCTGCTGGGCGAACTACTCGAGATCGAGGTGCATCTGAACATCTACACGCCCTGGCATATCTTCCCCTTCCTGATCCCGATGGAGCGGGTCGAGATCGCGGTGCATTCGATCCACTACCTCGACACGCTGCGCGCGCTGGCGGGCACGCCCGATGGGGTGCTGGCGCGCACAATGCCCGCCCCGCGCGCGCCCGATTTCGCGCAGACGCGTACCTCGCTGATCCTGGACTATCCCGCGCCGCTGCGGGCGCTGATGTCGATCAACCACAACCACCCGTTCGGGCGGAAATTCCAGGACGCGTGGTGGCGGATCGAGGGGACCGAGGGCGCGGCGATGGTCAAGCTGGGCGTCTGTTATGACTACCCCAATGGCGAGGCCGACGAGCTGTGGCTGTGCCGAAAGGGGGGCGAATGGGAGCAGGTGCCGCTGCAGGGCGGCTGGTTCATCGAGGCGTTCATGGGGCCGATGCGCAACCTGCAGCGCTATGAGGCGGGCGAGGATGACCACCTGTTCAGCGGAATCGAGGATGCCTATGCCACCATGGCGCTGGTCGAGGCCGCTTTCCGCGCCGCCGCCCGCCCCGCCGAGCCGCTGGATCTGGACTGACACCCCCTTGAACCGACCCCACATGCCGCACGCGGGTTGATCACGCGCGGGTCCGTCGCAGGATCGCGCAAAGCGCCCTCGGGCCGTGCGGGTGGGTGGGTAGGCACGGCGTGAGGGCGCTTTTTCCACGTCAGCAAGCGTTCGGACACCTGTCTTGAGCGCTCACCCTACTCTGACCCGGCAACAGGTTGCGACGCTGCCGCCCCCAGCCCACGCGACAACTCCGCTGCCGTGGCGATCACCTCGCGGCGGCAATCGTCGAAACTGACCGTGTCGTCGAAGCGCTGCAGATGCGGGACGGTCAGCGCGGCGATCACCTGCCCGGAATGGTCGAAGATCGGCGTTGCGATATTGACGATGCCGCGCACCACGAAACTGTCGCGCACCTCGAATCCCAGACGGCGGATCTGCGCCAACTCCTCGCGCAGCCGCGCCTCGGTCAACCCCTCGGGCAGCGGCACGCGGCTCAGCGCGGCCTGCAACTCCTCCTCTGACAGATAGGCCAGGATCACCCGCGCCGAGGAGGCCCGCCAGATCTCGATCCGCGCCCCAAGCCGCACCGACATGACATTGTTGCCGGGGCTGTCCATCTGCCCCACGACCAGCACCGCATCGCCCGACAGCACCGCCAGATGCGCCGACTGGTTCACCGCCAGCGTCAGCCGCTTCATCAGCGGCGCGGCCAGTGCCGTCAGCCGCCGCACCAGCGGCGTGCGATGGGCGATCTCGAACAGCCGCGTCGTCAGATTGTAGCGATCCGAGCGCGGGTCGAGGCCGAGATAGCCGCGCTCTTCCAGCACCACAAGCATGCGGAAGATCTCGCCGACCGACCGCTCGAGCTTGCGCGCGATCTCGCTCTGGGTCAGGCCATGCTCCTCGCCGGCCAGAAGCTCGATGATCTCGAGCCCCTTTTCCAGCGCCGGGGCGGAGTACTGGCGCACCCGCGCAGGGCCTGGGGTGGTGCCGCCTTCCATGCTGCTTCGCCTCGCTCGCCGACTCGTCAGTGTCGCATAAACCCCCCCGCGCGGCAGCGGTCAAGTCTGCGGGGCCGTGCGAGGCGCTGCGGGTGATGCCGTCCTGCAGGGCGCGGCGCGGCCGCAACAGACCCCCGTGAACCGGTCGCGCGTCAGGTCTTCGCGAAGCGCGCGCCGCTTTCGCTGTCGAACAGATGCACGGCCTCGCGCGGGATCTCGGCCATGAAATCCGACCCGATCTCGGCGCGGTAATCCTTGGGGCATTTGACCGCGACGATCGCGCCACCGGCCCGCACGGTCGCCATGGTCGCATCGCCCAGCAGTTCCAGCGAATAGACCGGCGCGCTGATCTGCCCGCCCTGATCGGGGGCGGCAGTGACCATGCGCGCATCCTCGGCGCGAAAGCCCAGCGTCACCGGGCCATCGGGTGCCGACAGCCCCGGCACGCGCACATTATCGCCAGTGAACACACCGCCCGCGACATGGCCCTCCATCAGGTTCATCGCCGGGGTACCGATGAAGCCCGCGACAAAGGTATTGGCCGGGCGGTCATAAATCTCGGTCGGTGTGCCGACCTGCTGGACAATCCCTGATTTCATCACCACCACCCGGTCGGCAAGCGTCATCGCCTCGATCTGGTCATGGGTGACGTAAATCGTCGTGACTCCAAGCTGATGGCTGAGGTTCTTGATCTGCGCGCGGGTCGAGACGCGGAGTTTCGCGTCAAGGTTCGACAGCGGCTCGTCCATCAGGAACAGGTTGGGCTGGCGAACCACGGCGCGGGCCAGCGCGACCCGCTGACGCTGACCGCCCGACAACTCCGCCGGGCGGCGGTGCAGGAAGGGGCCAAGCTCCACCATGTCGGCGGCCCGGCGCACCTGCGCGTCATGCTCGGCCTTGGGGCTGCCGCGCACCTTCAGCGGAAAGCGGATGTTGTCGTAGACATTCATGTTCGGATAAAGCGCATAGGACTGGAACACCATGGCGATGTCGCGGTCCTTGGGTTCCAGATCATTCACGCGCTTGCCGTCGATCAGCACCTCGCCCTCGGTAATCTCCTCGAGCCCCGCGATCATGCGCATGGTGGTGGTCTTGCCGCAGCCCGACGGCCCCAGCAGCACGACGAACTCCTTGTCGGCGATGGACAGATCGAAGGCATGGACGCCCACAAAACTGCCCCAGCGCTTTGACAGGTTGCGCAACTCGATCTGTGCCATCCGCCCCCTCCGCCGACCTGCGACCGCCCTGCGACCGCCCTGCGACCATTTTGCATTCGTATGCAGCCACGCTGGCAGGAATAATCCGACCGCGCAACGCAAATCAATCATGCAGCCGGAAATCGGCCGCAGAAAAATCGGGACTGCGCAGAATAAATTCTTCCGTGATGCGCAATCTGTGCTTTAATGCATTCGTATGCAAAGCGGACGCGATTCGCATCGACGACGCGCGCCAATCAGCAAAACAGGGAGATCACGCATATGACCCGACACTTCCGCATCGCAGCCAGCGCCTCGGCCCTGGCCCTGGGCGTTGCCACCTCTGCCGCCGCCGATTGCGGGATCGAGGGCGGCAATGTCTCGATCATCGGCAACGACTTCCCGGCGCTGCAGGCCGTGGTCGACGGGGCGCGCGCCTGCGCCACCGACAGCGTGAGCGTCAGCACCAACCTGACCTCGGATCACCGCGACCTGCAGGTGGCGGCGCTGACCGCCGACCCGTCGCAATACTCGGTGGCCGTGGTCGCCAATGGCTCGATCGTGCCGCTGATGAACGCCGGGCTGCTCCGCCCGCTGGATGATCTGGTGGCGGAATACGGCGACTGGCTGGACCCGACACAACTCATCACGCTGGAAGGCAATGTCATGGCCGTGGCCTTCATGGCCAATGCCCAGCACCTGTTCTACCGCGCCGACATTCTCGAGCAAGCCGGGGTCGATGCCCCAGAGACCATCGCCGATGTTCTTTCCGCCGCAGAGGTGATCCGCGAGCAAGGGCTGATGTCGAACCCGGTGGCGATGGTGTCGGGCGCGGGCTGGAACCTCGCGCAGGAGTTCGTCAACCTGCATCTGGGCCATGGCGGGCGCTTCTTTCAGCCCGGCTCGGCCGAACCGGCCATCAACAGCCCCGAGGGGCTCGCCGCGCTCGAGGCACTGCAGGCGCTGACCAGCTTCTCCGACCCCGACTACCTGACCTTCGATTCGAACTCGGTTCAGTCGCTCTGGGAAGCGGGCGAAGTAGCGCTGATGCTGCATTGGGGCTCGCGCGGGGCCGGGATTCTTTCGGGCGACAACACCACGGACGAGATCGTGGAATCGACTGTGCTGGCCGCGGCCCCCAAGGCGAGCGCGGACGGGCGTCCGGCAACAACCTTGTGGTGGGACGGCTTCACCATCGCCGCCAACACCTCGGACGAGGATGCCGCCGCGAGCTTTCAGGCCATGCTGAACGGCATCACGCCCGAGCGCGTGGCCGAGAACTCGG
>PXES01000087.1 GCA_003564655.1 Paracoccaceae bacterium | reverse complement strand
TTCGCCGAGCGGCTGACCGAGCATTGCGGCGGCGCGAAGATCTACCTCAAGCGCGACGAGTTGAACCACACCGGCGCGCACAAGATCAACAATGTGCTGGGCCAGATCCTGCTGGCGCGGCGTATGGGCAAGACCCGCATCATCGCCGAGACGGGCGCGGGCCAGCACGGCGTTGCCACGGCCACGGTCTGCGCGCGTTTCGGGCTGCAATGCGTGGTCTATATGGGCGCGCATGATGTCGAGCGGCAGGCGCCCAACGTGTTCCGCATGAAGCTGCTGGGCGCCGAGGTGGTGCCGGTGCGCTCGGGGCGCGGCACGCTGAAAGACGCGATGAACGACGCGCTCCGCGACTGGGTGACGAATGTGCGCGACACCTTCTACTGCATCGGCACCGTCGCGGGCCCGCACCCCTACCCGGCGATGGTGCGCGATTTCCAGTCGATCATCGGCAAGGAGACCCGCCGCCAGATCATGGAGCGCGAGGGGCGGCTGCCCGACACAATCATCGCGGCCATCGGGGGCGGGTCGAACGCGATGGGGCTGTTTCACCCTTTCCTCGACGACAAGGAGGTGGCGATCATCGGGGTCGAGGCCGGCGGACATGGCGTCGATGACCGGATGGAGCATTGCGCCTCGCTGACCGGCGGGCGGCCCGGCGTGCTGCACGGCAACCGCACCTATCTGCTGCAGGACGAACACGGCCAGATCCTCGAGGGGCACTCGATCAGCGCGGGGCTGGATTACCCCGGCATCGGGCCGGAACATGCCTGGCTGAAGGATATCGGCCGCGCTGAGTATGTCAGCATCACCGATGACGAGGCGCTGGCCGCCTTCCAGACCTGCTGCGCGCAGGAGGGGATCATACCCGCGCTGGAGCCGAGCCACGCGCTGGCGCATGTGCTCAAGATCGCGCCCGATTTGCCCGCCGATCATCTGCTGGTGATGAACATGTGCGGACGCGGCGACAAGGACATCTTCACGGTCGCGCGGCATCTGGGGGTCGAGCTGGGCTGACCGGCCGCGCCCCGTTCACCGGACGGAAACCCGCGCCTGCTGCACTGGTCGCCGCCGCCGCCGGGCGGGCTGTCGCAACGGGTGCTTTCAGTCCCGCATCACAATGCGGGGTGCCGCTTCTGCCCCAGCGTGGGCAGAAGCGCCCGCTCGAGGCCCCGCCCGCCCGCCCATGGCCACTCGCGGGCGCTCGCCCCCGTTCCGGGGGCGGGGCCGTGTCGAAGCCAGGCGCTGCCAATTGAGGCGCTGCCGGTTGAGCGACAGGCGCGACCCCGGGTCAGCCCCGCCTGCGCATCGCGCAGGCAGCGCCCGCGAGGGGGGCAGGGTCGGGGGGGCAGGGTCGGGTGGGCGGGCTCCGCTCGCGGGCGCTTTTCGGGCCGGGTTCAGATCACCAGAACGCGCGTGCCCACCGGCACCCGCGCATAGAGGTCGATCACATCCTGCTGCAGCATCCGGAAACACCCCGACGAGGCGAACCGCCCGATCGAGCGCCATTCCGGCGTGCCGTGGATGCGATATCCCTCATCGCGCCCATTGCTCATCAGGTAGAGCGCCCGCGCACCCAACGGGTTGTCCGGCCCGCCGGGCTGGCCGTCCTTCCAGCGTTCCAGATGCGGCTCGCGTTCGATCATCTCGGGCGGCGGTGTCCAGGTGGGCCAGCGCGCCTTGCGGTAGACATGCGCCGCGCCTGTCCAGTCGAACCCCTCGCGCCCGACCGAGATGCCATAGCGCAGCGCATACCCGTCCTCGACGATCAGATAGAGCAGCCGATTGGCGTTCTCGATGATGATGGTGCCGGGGGCTTCCTCGGTCTGGTAGGGCACGATCTGGCGGTGCAGGAAGTCGGGGATCTCGCCCAGATCGATGGCGCGCAGCGGATGGCCGCCGTCGCGCCGCGCCGTGTAGTCGAGCGGCGCGATCTCGGGCGGCGGTGCCGCGGGCGCGAGGCCCGGCACACAGCCCCCCAGCGCCAGCGCGCTGGCCGACATAGCCAGAAAACCGCGGCGGTCCATCATCCGCATTGCGCAACCTCCCTAGGTTGCCTGTCTGCCTGCCCCGTTGCGGATGATACGCGCGCGCGGCGTTTCCGTCCAGCGGCCCGTGCAGGCGCCCGCTCAGGCCGTCAGCGCCGCCGCCGCCCCGGCCAGATCGGTGATCGCCTGCCAGTCGCCGCGCACCATCGCGTCCTTGGGCGCGACCCAGCTTCCGCCGACGCAGACCACATTCGGCAGCGCCAGATAGTCGGGCGCGCGGGCCACCGAGATGCCGCCCGTGGGGCAGAATGTCACCTGCGGCAGCGGCCCGGCGATGGATTTCAGCGCCGCCACACCGCCGATCGCCTCGGCCGGGAAGAATTTCTGCACGCTGTAGCCCTGTTCCAGAAGCGTCATCACCTCCGAACAGGTCTGTGCGCCGGGCAAGAGCGGCAGGGCGTGCAGCCGCGAGGCATCGATCAGCGCGGGCGTCGCGCCGGGTGACACGGCAAAGCGTGCTCCGGCCTCTTTCGCCGCGGCCATCTGCGCGGGGCTCAGCACTGTGCCCGCCCCGACGATCGCCCCCTCGACCGCCGCCATGGCGGCGATGGCGTCAAGCGCGGCATCGGTGCGCAGCGTCACCTCGAGCGCGGGCAGGCCGCCTGCGACCAGCGCTTCGGCCAGCGGGCGGGCGTGGGCTGCGTCCTCGATCACCAGAACCGGGATGACCGGCGCGCGCTGGCACAGCGCGAGCGCATGCTGGCTCTGCTCGGAAGGGGTCATGGGGGCGGCTCCTGTCTGGCACGGTTAGCGCTAACAGCCTACTGCGCCAGCCCTTGCGGCGCAAGCCGGTGTCATTGCAGGAAGCGCATCGGGTCCTGACTTTCCGTGCCGCGCCGGACCTCGAAATGCAGATTGGGCGACTCCCCCCCTGCGACCTTGGCGAGGGTCTGGCCCTGGGTGACCCGTGCCCCCTCGCTGACCGCGACATCCGCGACATTGGCATAAACGGTCGAAAGCTGGTTGCCATGCGAGACGATGACAAAGGTGATGTCATTGGTGGTGCGCACGATGCGCGAGACCGTGCCCGCAGCCGCGGCCTTGACGTCGGTGCCCGCCGAGGCGGCAATGCCGATCCCCTCGGACCGGGGCGGGCCATAGGCGCGGATGATGCGCCCGTCCACGGGCATCGCGAATTGCGGGCGCGTGGTGTCGGTGCGTTCCTCCGACAGGCTGGGCGAGGGGGGGCGGGCCTCCTGCGCGGCGACCTCGGCCTCATCCGCCGACGGCTCTGGGTCGGGCAGCGGCGCGCGCGCGCTGGGCGGGGTCGGGGTGGCGCTGCCGGCACCGGGCTGGGGGACGCTCTCGGAGCGATCCTCGCGCTGCGGCTCGGGGCTCGCGCCCGCACGGTCGGCGGCAACGTCGGCGGCAACGGGGATCATCAGTACCTGCCCCTCGCGCACGCGCATCTCGGGGTCGAGGCCGTTCCAGTCGGCCAGCGCGCGGGGCGTCACATTGTAGAGCCGCGCGATCTGGAAGGCCGTCTCGCCGCGCGCGACGCGGTGCTGGGTGGGCTGCGCGCTGGCGGGTTGCGTCTGCGTCCGCGTGGGGGCGGGGTCGGGGGTCCGTCCCTCGGCCCGGGCGATGGCCGTGTCGGCCAGCGTCGAGACGTCGATGCGGTCCGCATCGGTGGCAGAGGGGCCGTCGCCGACGCGGCTGGGCAGCGCCAGCACCTCGCCCGCGCGCAGGGTCGTCTCGGGCGTCAGCGCGTTGAAGCTGGCCAGTTCGCGCGCGCTCATGCCGATGCGCTCGGCGACCGTCTGCACGCTGTCGCCACCACGCGCGACGACGACCTGGTAATCCGGGTAGCTGATGACGCCGCGCCCATCGGCGCGGGGGCGCGAGGCCGTGGCCTGGCGCGCCGCGTCAGAGGTGTTGAAGCCGCTGTCGGGGGTGCGCATGTCCAGATCGAAATCACCGCAGGCGGCGAGCGTGAAGGCAGCGGCGCTGCACAGAAGCGAAATGCGGGTTACGGTCATCTTCGGTCTCTGCCCCTTGCCTCGGTGGCCCCTGGCGCCTCGTGACGGTTGGTCCGCCATCCGGCCCTGCCTCACGCCCCGAGCCCCTCGACCAGCGGCACGAAGCGCACGGCGCGCAATTCCTCGTAGTCGAACCCGTTCTCGTCCCGGCGGACGCGGATCAACGTCTGCACCGTGTCCGACTGTCCGACCGGCACGATCATGATACCCCCGATGCGCAACTGGGCCAAGAGGGGGCCGGGCGGGTCCTCGGCGGCTGCAGTCACGATAATGCGATCAAACGGGGCCTGATCGGGCAGACCGTGGCTGCCATCCGAGACCATGGCGGTGATGTTCGCCAGCCCCAGCCGGTCGAACAGCGCCTGTGCGCCCTGCGCCAGTGCGCGGTGCCGCTCGACCGTGTAGACGCGGCGGGCAAGCTGGCTGAGGATCGCGGCCTGATAGCCCGAGCCGGTGCCCACCTCGAGCACCTTGTCGCGCGGGCCGACCTGCAGCGCCTCGGTCATCAGCGCCACGACCGAGGGCTGGCTGATCGTCTGGCCGCAGGCGATGGGCAGGGGCATGTCCTCATAGGCGCGTTCGGCAAAGACGCCGGTGACGAACTCGCGCCGGTCGATCCGCTCCATCGCCGAGAGGACGCGCGCATCCGTCACCCCGCGCGAGCGCAGCGTGTAGATGAAGCGCATCCGGGCCTCGGCCAGATCGTCACTCATTCCAGCGCCTTTCGCACCGTGTCCATCGCGTCATGGGCGGTCAGGTCCGCGCGCATCGGCGTGATCGAGATGTAGCCGTCCAGATTGACCGCCGCATCGGTGCCGGGCGCCGTGGGCAGATGCTGCGGGCCGCCCTTGATCCACAAAAACCGTCGACCGGTCGGCGACGTCTGTGCCTCGACCCCGAAAAACGTATCTTTTCTGTACCCTTGCGGGGCGACCTTCATGCCCTTTACCGCCCCGCGCGCGATGGGCGGAAAGTTCACATTGTAGAACAGCCGGTAGTC
>PXES01000092.1 GCA_003564655.1 Paracoccaceae bacterium | reverse complement strand
GCACTGACCCGTTGAGACGGCCAGGGGCCGAGGGGGCTAAGGGGGGCGCGGTTGCGCCCCTTTTTCATGCGGTGCGCGCTGTCATCTTTTGTCAACCGGGCCGGAACGAAAAAAGCCGGCCCCGCGGGACCGGCTGTTTTTCGAATTGGAGCGGGCGATGAGATTCGAACTCACGACCCTTACCTTGGCAAGGTAATGCTCTACCCCTGAGCTACGCCCGCGCCCCGTTCGGTGGGCGTGATTTAGGCAAAGCCGCGCCGGGCTGCAAGCGGAAAATGATGCACGCAGGGTGGAAATCCGGGGCGCATCATTCCAGTTCGATCAGCAGGTCCTTTGCCTCGATCTGCGCGCCCGGCTGTACATGCACCGCCGTCACCTTTGCCGCGCGGTCGGCATGCAGGCCGGTTTCCATCTTCATCGCCTCGATGGTCAGCAGCAGATCGCCGGGTTTGACCTTCTGCCCGGCGCTGACTGCCACGCCCGCCACCGCACCGGGCATCGGCGCGCCGATATGGGCGGGGTTGCCGTCTTCGGCCTTTGGCCGTGCGGCGACGCTGGCCTTGGCCGACCGGTTGGGCACGCGGATGGTGCGGGGCTGGCCGTTGAGTTCGAAGAACACCCGCACCTCGCCGTCGTCCTGCGTCTCGCCCACCGCGATGAGGCGGATCTCCAGCGTCTTGCCGGGGTCGATCTCGGCCGAGATTTCCTCGCCCGGTTCCATCCCGTAAAAGAAGTTCCAGGTCGGCAGGGTGCGCACCGGCCCATAGATCTGATGGCGCTGCATGTAGTCCTGAAAGACCTTCGGATACATCAGATAGCCGTTCAGGTCCTCGTCATCGATTTCCAGCCCGTCCAGCGCGGCGCTGACCTTTTCGCGGGTGGCTTCCAGGTCCACCGGTGCCAGCCGCGCGCCGGGGCGTTCGGTCAGCGGTGCCTCGCCCTTCAGCGCCTTTTTCACGATGGCTTCTGGGAACCCGCCCGGCGGCTGGCCCAGATTGCCCTTCAGCATGTCGATGACCGATTCGGGAAAGGCGATGTCACGGGCGGGGTTCTCCACATCCTCGCGGCTAAGCCCCTGTGCGACCATCATCAGCGCCATGTCGCCCACCACCTTTGACGAGGGCGTGACCTTGACGATATCGCCGAAGATCTGGTTGGCGTCGGCATAGGCGCGGGCCACGTCGGGCCAGCGTTCCTCCAGCCCCAGAGAGCGCGCCTGCGCCTTGAGGTTGGTGAACTGCCCGCCCGGCATCTCGTGCAGATAGACCTCGGAACTGGGGGCCTGCTGGCCGGTCTCGAAGGCCATGTAATGTGCGCGCACCGTTTCCCAGTAATCCGACAGCGCGCGGATGGCGTCCATGTCCAGCCCGGTATCGCGCGGGGTGTGGCGCAGGGCCTCGACCACAGAACCCAGCGTCGCCTGGCTGGTATTGCCCGAAAATGCGTCCATCGCGGCGTCCACGGCATCGACGCCTTCCTCGGCGGCGGCGATGATGGTGGCGATGGCCGCGCCGGAGGTGTCATGCGTGTGGAAATGGATCGGCAGGTCCACCGCATCCTTCAGCGCGCGGAACAGCTGGCGCGCGGCGGGTGCCTTCAGCACGCCGGCCATGTCCTTGACCCCCAGCACATGGGCGCCGGCGGCCTGCAGGTCCTTTGCCATGCGAGTGTAGTAATCCAGCGTGTATTTCGGGCGTGCGGGGGCCAGCAGATCGCCGGTATAGCAGATCGTGCCCTCGCAGATGCGCCCGGTCTGGATCACGGCGTCCATGGCCACGCGCATGTTTTCCACCCAGTTCAGCGAATCGAAGACGCGGAAGACATCGACCCCGGTCTCGGCTGCCTGTTTGACAAAGAACTGCACCACATTGTCGGGGTAATTCGTGTAGCCCACGCCGTTCGAGGCGCGCAGCAGCATCTGCGTCAGGATATTGGGCATGCCCGCGCGCAGATCGCGCAGGCGCTGCCAGGGGCATTCCTGCAGGAAACGGTAAGCCACGTCAAAGGTCGCGCCGCCCCAGCATTCGACGCTGAAAAGCCCCGGCAGATTGGCGGCATAGGCAGGGGCCACGCGGACCATGTCGATCGAGCGCATGCGGGTCGCCAGCAGCGACTGATGCGCGTCGCGCATGGTGGTATCGGTGATCAGCAGGCGGTCCTGCGCCTTCATCCAGTCGGCGACGCCCTTTGCGCCCTGATCCTGCAGCAGGGTGCGGCTGCCCGGGGGGGCGCTGTCGGCCTGCCGTGCGGGCGGGCGCGGCGCGCGGGGCTGTGCGGCGGGGCGCGGGCGGCCGGCGGTTTCAGGGTGACCGTTGACGGTGATATCAGCCAGATAGGTCAGGATCTTGGTGGCCCGGTCGCGCCGGCTGGTAAAGCTGAACAGCTCCGGCGTGGTGTCGATGAAGCGGGTGGTATAGTCATCCGACAGGAAGACCGGGTGTTTCAGCAGGTTTTCCACAAAGGCGATATTGGTGCTGACCCCGCGGATGCGGAATTCGCGCAACGCCCGGTCCATCCGCGCGATGGCCTCGTCCGGGGTGGGGGCCCAGGCGGTCAGCTTGACCAGCAGCGAATCATAGTAGCGCGTGATCACCCCGCCGGAATAGGCCGTGCCGCCATCCAGCCGGATGCCCATGCCATGCGCCTCACGAAACGCGGTGATGCGGCCGTAATCCGGGATGAAGTTGTTCAGCGGGTCCTCGGTGGTGATGCGCGTCTGCAGGGCGTGGCCGGAAAGTGTGATCTCTTCCTGGCGCGCGTGGCCCGTGGCCTCTGACAGCGGCGCGCCCTCGGCCACGCGGATCTGCGCGCGCACGATGTCGATGCCGGTCACTTCCTCGGTGACGGTATGTTCGACCTGGATACGGGGGTTGACCTCAATGAAATAGAAGCGCTCGGTCTCCATATCCATCAGGAATTCGACGGTGCCGGCGTTCTGATAGCCCACCGCGCGGCCGATCTTCAGCGCCAGGTCGCAGACCTCGGCGCGCTGTGCGTCGGTCAGGTAGGGGGCGGGGGCGCGTTCGACGACCTTCTGGTTGCGCCGCTGCACGGTGCAGTCGCGCTCATACAGGTGGTATAGCCCGCCGTGATGATCCCCCAGCAGCTGCACCTCGACATGGCGCGCGCGGGTGATCATCTTTTCCAGATAGCCCTCGCCATTGCCGAAGGCGGCCTCGGCCTCGCGCCGGCCCTCGCGGATGCGGGTTTCCAGGTGCTCGGCGCTGTCGATGGCGCGCATGCCGCGCCCGCCGCCGCCGTGGCTGGCCTTCAGCATCAGCGGATAGCCGATCTCGGCGGCCTCCTTGCCGATGGTCTCCATGTCCTCGCCCAGCACATCCGTGGCGGGGATCACCGGCACGCCGGCCTTGATCGCCACCTGCCGGGCGCTGGCCTTGTCGCCCAGCGCGCGCATCGTTTCGGCGCGCGGGCCGATGAAGGTGATGCCGGCCTCGGCACAGGCATCCACCAGCGCCGGGTTCTCGCTGAGCAGGCCATAGCCGGGGTGGATGGCGTCGGCGCCGGATTCGCGCGCGGCGCGGATGATTTCCGGGATCGACAGATAGGCCGCCACCGGCCCCAGCCCCTCGCCGATGCGATAGGCCTCGTCGGCCTTGAACCGGTGCAGGCTCAGCTTGTCCTCTTCGGCATAGACGGCAACCGTGCGCTTGCCCATCTCGTTGGCCGCGCGCATCACGCGGATGGCGATCTCGCCGCGGTTGGCGATCAGTATCTTGCGGAAATCGGCCATCTCTGCCCCTTGGTCCATGGTGATTTGCGTTGTTCTAGGGCGCCTGCTGCGCCGCGGCAAAGGTTTTGTGACCTCGCGTCACCGCCCGGCTGCGGGATCACGGATGGCGGCGGGGGTCTGGATACCCAGTTGCTGCATGTTGGCGATCAGGTCCTCGCGCAGGATGTGGTGCAGATGCGCCGGGCCATGGTCCGGGCCAAGGGCGGCCAGCGCATCGTGCCAGGCCCGGCCCAGCATGACGAAATCCGCCCCGCGCGCGATCAGTCGCAGAATGTCCAGGCCCCCGTCGACCCCGCCATCGGCGATCAGGGGCAGGTCCGGCACCGCGTTGCGGATGGCGGGCACCACATCCGCCACCGCCGGGCAGCCGTCGAACTGGCGCCCGGCATGGTTCGACACCCAGACGGCGTTCACCCCCTCCGCCTGCGCGCGGGTGGCGTCCTCGGGGCGCAGCACGCCCTTGATCACCAGCGGGCCGTCCCAGGCATCGCGCAGGGCGGCCACGTAGTCCCAGTCCGGGTTCACCCGCAGCAGATAGCCCGCATGCGCGGTCGAGGGCGCATCGCGGTCGATCTTCAGATAGCCGTCCATCAGCCGCAGCCGGGGGATGCCGTGGCGCAGGGTGCCGATGGACCAGCGCGGGCGGGTGGCGGCCTGCCAGATCATGCGGGGGGTCTTTTTCGGCGGAATTGCCAGATCGGCCCGGCGCTGGCGTTCCCGGCGCGAGGGGGCGGGCACGTCGACGGTCAGCACCAGCACCCCGAACCCCGCCCGGCGCGCGCGCTCCAGCATGTCGGCGCGGATGGCGGGGTCGGCGGGCGGGTAAAGCTGGAACCAGCCCATGGGGCCGGCCAGGGGGCCGATCTCCTCGGGCAGGCGGGTGGCGACGGTGGACAGGGCATAGGGGATGCCATGGGCGCGGGCATGGCGGGCCAGCGCGGGTTCGGCGCCGGGCCAGATCAGGCCGGACATGCCGACGGGCGCGATGCCGAAGGGGGCGCTGTAATCGCTGCCCAGAAGGGTCGTTTCCAGCACGGGCGTCAGGGGACCGGCCAGCACGCGCGGGGTCAGCCGGATGGCATCCAGCGCGGCGCGGTTGACCCGATGGACAGAGCCGCTGCCGGTGGCGCTGTCCAGATATTCCCAGACGAAATGCGGCAGCCGGCGCCGGGCGCGGGCGCGCAGGTCCACCAGTGCGGGATAACGCAGATCAAGGTCCACAAGCGCCCTCCGGTGACAGGCGCGCGGCGGCCCCGACGCAAGGCGGGCGCGCCAGCGCCCGCCGGGGTG
>PXES01000410.1 GCA_003564655.1 Paracoccaceae bacterium | reverse complement strand
TGGTCGGCGGCCTTCATCACGTCCTCAAGCAGCGCGGCATCGCGTCCCGCCAGCCCGATCCCGGCCGAGACCGTCACCTGCGGCAGGGCCTGCCCGGGTATGGCGAAGCTGTGCGCGGCGATTCGCTTGCGCACCGCCTCGGCCAGATCGCGCGCGCGCGGCAGGTCATGGTCGGGGCAGAGCAGGGCGAATTCCTCTCCCCCGATCCGGCAGGGATGCACCTGCTCCGTGGCCGCGCGCTGCAGGATCGCGCCGACCTCGCGCAACACCAGATCGCCCGCGTCATGGCCGAAGCTGTCGTTGAATGACTTGAAGTGATCGACATCCAGCAGGATCAGTGCCATCGGGCGCTGGTCGCGCGCCGCCGCCTCGATCTCGCGCGCGGCGCGTTCGGTGAACCAGCGCCGGTTCGACAGCCCTGTCAACGCGTCGCGCACCGAACGGTCGTGCAACTCCTGCCGCAGGCGGACATTGGCGACGGCAAGGCTGATCTGCTCGGCGCAGATGAGCGAGATGTCCCAGCGGTTGCGCAACACCTCCTCGCGCATGTGGCGCATCAGGCCATCCTCCTCGAACCCGTCGAAGAGGACATGCATCAGTCCGATCGTTTCGCCATGCGCGATGATGGGCAGACAGAAATACGGCGTGCCCGACTTGCCGACATGGTCGCAGGCGAACTGGATCGGCTTGAGCCCGTAATTATAGGCCCGCCCTCGCCGCAGTGCCCAGCAGTCATCGGGCTGTATGCGCGGCGGGAAATCCGGCACCGTGCCCCAGCTTGTGGCCAGTTCGAGCGTCGCGCGCGAGTTGTCATAGATGTAGAGCGCGCCATCGGCTTCGGGGATCAGCGTATGCGTGGCGCGCTGGATGACCATCAGCAACTCGTCGAAGGACCGGGCGGAATAGAGCCACTCACTGGTCAGGGCCAGCAGGTGCCGTTCGGTCTGCCGTAGTTCCTCGGCGTGGCGCATCGCCTCGTTCTGCTGCTCGAGCGCCTTGCGCTCGGAAATGTCGCGCATGGTCGAGATGAAATGCGTGTGCCGCCCGCTGTCGTCATAGACGGGCGTGATCTTCAGATCGACCCAGATCGCGGTGCCGGAGCGCGTGTAGTTGAGGATATCGGTACGGATTTCGCGCCGGGCGGCGCAGGCGGCGTGGATGGCGCGCGTGGTCGCAGGGTCGGTTTCGGGCCCCTTCAGCACGCTTCCCGGGTCCTTCCCCGCCATGTCGTCGGTGGTGTAGCCCATCTGTGTGGTGAAGGCCGCGTTGACCCAGACCGCACGCCGCGCCGGGTCGCAGATCACCACCCCGTCCGAGGAATGCCGCATCACCATCTGCGCGAAGAACGCCTCGCCCTCGGGCGGGGTGCGGGGCTTTGTGCGCTGGCGTGTCATCCGGCCCTCTCCTGCATGCGCGCGCAGCATGGCAGGCGCGGGTTAAGGAAGCCTTGCGCTGCTCCTTTCCGGCGCATCCCCGTGACATACGGCCTGCAAGGGACTAGTGTCCGGGCATGTTCAAGCGGTGCCCGACGCGCCTGGCCCGAGACGCAATAGGGGCCGGGCGCGCGGGGGCCGTAGCCACAAGGAGAGATCATGCTGGACCAGAAAACCGACCTTGCCGCCATGCTGTCGGATCCGACGCTTCTCGAGACCCGCGGTCTGATCGCGGGCGAGTGGGTCGAGGCCGATGACGGCGCGCAGTTCGAGGTCATCAACCCCGCCCGCGGCGACGTGATCGCGCGCGTCGCCGATTTTTCGCGTACCGAGACCGCACGTGCCATCGCTGCTGCCGACACGGCCCGCCACGACTGGGCCGCGCGCCCGGCCAAGGAGCGTGCGCAGGTCTTGCGTCGCTGGTTCGATCTGATGGTCGCGAATACCGAGGATCTGGCGATGATCCTGACGGCCGAGATGGGCAAGCCCCTTGCCGAGTCGCGCGGCGAGATCGCCTATGGCGCGTCCTTCGTCGAATGGTTCGGCGAAGAGGCAAAGCGCGTCTATGGCGAGACCATCCCCGGTCATCAGGCTGACAAGCGCATCACGGTCATTCGCCAGCCCATCGGCGTTGCGGCCTCGATCACGCCATGGAACTTCCCCAATGCGATGATCGCGCGCAAGGTGGCTCCGGCGCTTGCGGCGGGCTGCGGCTTCGTCGCCCGCCCCGCCGCCGAGACGCCGCTCTCGGCGCTGGCGATGGCGGTTCTGGCCGAGCGCGCGGGCGTGCCCAAGGGGGTGTTGTCGATGATCCCGTCCTCGCGCTCGTCCGATATCGGCAAGGAATTCTGCGAGAACCCCGCCGTGCGCAAGCTCAGCTTCACCGGCTCGACCGAGGTCGGACGCATCCTGCTGCGCCAGGCCGCCGATCAGGTGATGAAATGCTCGATGGAGTTGGGCGGCAACGCGCCCTTCATCGTTTTCGACGACGCCGATCTGGATGCGGCCGTCCAGGGCGCGATCATGTGCAAGTTCCGCAATAACGGCCAGACCTGCGTCTGCGCCAATCGCATTTATGTACAGGCCGGGGTCTATGACGCCTTTGCCGAGAAGCTGGCGAAGGCCGTCTCGGAGTTGAAGGTCGGCGACGGCATGACCGAGGGGGTGCAGGCAGGACCGCTGATCAATGACGCCGCCGTCGAGAAGGTCGAAAACCATCTGCGCGATGTGGTAGAGCATGGCGGCAAGGTCGTCACCGGCGGCGAGCGGCACAGCCTTGGCGGCACGTTCTTCCAGCCGACCGTGGTGACTGGCGTGACGCCCGAGATGAAGGTTGCGCGCGAAGAGACCTTCGGACCGCTTGCCCCGCTCTTCAGCTTCGAGACCGAGGACGAGGTGATCGCCCAGGCCAATGACACGATCTTCGGGCTTGCGGCCTATTTCTACGCCCGCGATGTGGGCCGGATCACCCGCGTGCAAGAGGCGCTGGAATACGGGATCGTGGGGGTGAACACGGGCATCATCTCGACCGAGGTCGCGCCCTTCGGCGGCGTCAAGCAGTCGGGGATGGGGCGTGAGGGCTCAAGCCACGGGATCGAGGAATATCTCGAGATGAAGTATATCTGCCTGAGCGTCTGAGCCGCGCCGGGCCCGCGACGCGTCGCCGGGGGGGCGCGAAAAGCGCCCGCTCGGGGCCCCGCCCGCCCTCCCGATGGCCCGCTCGCGGGCGCTGCCCGGCCGATGGCCGGGCGGGGCCTGCGGCCAATACGCCACGCCAGGGCCATATTCGTCCGCGCACGGGACTGTCGCGGTTGACTTGTCCGGGGCGCAGCCATCAGACTCCGCGGGCGTTAGGTGAACGTGTGACACCGCGTTCCCCGAAACCTCGTGTGTCAGGAGTGTCCTGCCCGTGCCTGCATCGCTGCCCCGAGCGCTCCGGTCGCTCTGCCTGATAGCCGTTCTCGCGCTCTCCGCGCCGGGTGCAGCGCAAGCTGCTGGACTTGAAGCCCAGCGCGACGCCGTCTTCCGCCAGATGCTTGTTGCCCCCGATGATCGCGGGTTGATGCGCGATTACGCCCGCCTGTCGGTGCTGCTGCGCGATTACGAGGCAGCAGTCTCGACGCTTGAACGGGCGCTGCAACTCGACCCCACCGATGGCACGGCGCGCTACGAACTCGCCATTGCCTATCAGGCGCTCGGTGCGACGGAGATGGCGGCGTATCATTTCGCCCGCGTCACGCCGACCGATAGCGCCACAGCCGACGAACTTGCCGCCTATCAGCGCGAGAACACCACGGCGCGCTCGCCCTCTCGGTTCAGCGGGCAGGTGGCGGCAGGGGCCATCCATCGCGCTGGCACAACACGGCCCATCGTGCGGGCGCGGCTTGTCTGGCAGCAGGATCTTGGCGGCAGCAATCGCGATTACTGGCAGACGGATCTGAGCCTGGCGATCCTTGGCCGCAACGGCGCGCTGAGCGACCGCCAGAGCCTGGCGCTAAGGTCCGGCCCATGGCTCACCCTGGGCGACTCGGCCTATGGGGCGCGGCTGCGCCCCTATGTCGAGGCCCGGCTCGAGCGCGACAGCGCCGGAACCAACCGGCGCATCGGCTTTGTCGGGGTGCAATACGACAACACCCACACACGCGAGCTTTCCAGCTTCGCCGATCTGCGGGCCGGGCGGGTGCTGCGCTCGGGTGCCGCGCGCAATGTCGCGCGCGCGCTGGCAGGGCTGAGCTACCGACCCACACGCGACAGCCTGCTGCGCGCCGCGGTGCGGGTCGAGCGCGAATGGTCGACCGGCAGCCATATCCTCACACGCGGGGCGCGGCTGGATGCCGTGCATCAGTTCAGTGTTGGTGAAATGCCGCGCAAATGGGCCGCCAGCGCCCATATCCAGGCCGACTGGCTGCGCGAGACTGGCGCCGACCCGCGCAACGAACGTCTGCAGGCTGCGGGCATCGGACTGCGCGCCTACGCCACGCGCGAAGTGTTCGTGGATCTTGGCGCGCGCGCCGAGCGGCGGCATTCGGATGTCGCGGGGCGCGACCAGCGCAATACCGTTTTCACGGTGCAGATCGGGCGGGAGTTCTGAGATGACGCCAAGAGCAAACCTGCGCAACAAGGTTTTCGCGATGGGCACGCTGTGCGTGCTGCTGCCCTTCAGC
The DNA here is from genome assembly GCA_003564655.1 of Paracoccaceae bacterium. Lineage (GTDB taxonomy): Bacteria > Pseudomonadota > Alphaproteobacteria > Rhodobacterales > Rhodobacteraceae > Roseinatronobacter. The sequence continues at coordinate 452 of PXES01000410.1, read as the reverse complement.
TTTGCCAATGCCCAGCAGATCGGGGTGGTGGCCTCGTTGCAGCCGCAGGTCTTCGGCACCGCGCCGGGACAGGGCGAGCGCAGCCTGCAACCGCGCGGCGGTGTGTTCGCCGATGACAGCATCCGCACCGGCCCCTCGGGCCGTAGCCAGCTGCTGTTTCAGGATCAGACAACACTCTCGGTCGCGCCGAATTCGCAGGTGGTGCTGGATCGCTTCGTCTTCGACCCCGCCGGGCAGCAGGGGCAGGTCGGGGTCAGCCTGACCACGGGCGCGCTGCGCTTCATCGGCGGGCAGGGCAGCCGCAACAACGATGCCGAGATCCGCACGCCGGGCGCGACACTGGGGATCCGCGGCTCCTCGGCGCTGGTGCGCCATCAGGGCGGTCAGACCATCGCGGTGCTGATCGCGGGCGAGCGGATGTGCGTGACCACCAGCAGCCTGTCGGCCTGCAC
>PXES01000374.1 GCA_003564655.1 Paracoccaceae bacterium | reverse complement strand
CCCCGCAGGCCGAGGACGAACCGCGCGCCAAGCCCGCCAACCGGCGCAAGCCGCGCGCCGCGCGCGGCGGTGATAACGGCCAGCCCGAGGGCGGGGCCGAGGCTGCCCCGCGCCCCCGCCGTGCACCGCGCAAGCCGCGCAAATCCGACAGCGAGTCCACGCCGAGCGCCTCGGCGGCAGAGTAGGCTGCCCCACACGGTGCGCGGTTTCGCGGCGCCGAGCGAAAAGGCGCCCGCTCGGGTTGCCCCGCACCCGCTCGCGGGCGCCTCGCGCCCTTGCGTGGCACAGGGCATTACGGCGGCGTCACGGCCCGATAGCCGTGGGCGGCAGCACGCCGATCGCACTCGCACCATTGAGGACGAACTGCACGGACAGCGCTGCCAGCAACAGCCCGAACAGCCGCGAGATGACCATCGTGCCGGTGCGCCGCAGCACCCGCTCCAGCGGCGCGGCAAGCAGGAAGGCCACGAAGACCAGCGCCACGGCGACCAGCATCACCCCTGTCACCAGCGCCATCCCTTCCACGGTGCGCCCCGTCTCGCCGATCAGCAGTACCATGCTGGCCATCGCGCCAGGCCCCGCGATCAGCGGCATGGCCAGCGGGAACACCGACGGGTCATCGGCCAGATTCCCTTTCGTTCCATCGGCGTGATCGGCGCGGCGCTGGCTGCGGCGGTCGAACAACATGTCGAGTGCGGTCAGGAACAGCAGGATCCCGCCCGCGATCTGGAACGCGGGCATCGAGATGCCGATGAAGCGAAGGAATTCCTCGCCCGCCACGCCGAACAGCGCCAGAAGCACCGCTGCGATGACACAGGCACGCAGCCCGATGGCGCGCCGCCGCGCCGCACTCATGCCCTGCGTCAGCGCCAGAAACAGCGGCGCAGTGCCAATCGGGTCGATCACCACGAAGAGCGTGACAAAGGCAGTGATCAGAAACGCCATATCCACCAGGTCGAGCAGATCGAGCATCGCTCACGCGTCCCGGAAATGTTTGGCGAGCTTCAGCCCCTGGCCCTGGTAATTCGACGCGATCCCCTCACCATACAGCCGGTCGGGCCGCGCCGCCATGCGTTCATAGACAAGCCGCCCGACGATCTGGCCATGCTCCAGCACGAAGGGGGCCTCGTGGCAGCGCACTTCCAGCACGCCGCGCGCCCCGGTGCCGCCTGCAGCCGCATGGCCGAAGCCGGGATCGAAAAACCCCGCGTAATGCACGCGGAACTCGCCCACCATGGCCAGATAGGGGGCCATCTCGGCGGCAAAATCTGGCGGGATATGCACGGCTTCGCGGCTGACGAGGATGTAGAACGCGCCCGGATCGAGAATGATCTGCCCGTCCTCGCTGTGCAGCGCCTCCCAGAACTCAGCCGGCGCGTAGGCGCCGACGCGGTCGAGGTCGATCACCCCGGTATGGGGCTTGGCGCGATACCCCACCAGCGCGCCCTCCTCGGGGCGCAGATCGACCGAGAAGCCCAGCCCCTCCGAGATGACGGGATCACCCGGCACCAGCCGCGCGCGCGCGTGCAGATCCGCCAGTTCGGCATCGCTGAGCACGGCATGACCGCGGCGAAAACGGATCTGGTTCAGCCGCATGCCGGGCCGGACCAGCACCGAGAAGGAACGCGGGCAGATCTCGGCATAGAGGGGGCCATGATACCCCTCGGGGACGCGGTCGAACTCGGTGCCGTCATCGGTGATGACGCGCGTGAGCAGGTCCAGCCGCCCGGTCGAGCTTTTGGCGTTGGTCACGGCCTGCAGGCCGGGGGGCAGGGCCAGCCCCTCCATCAGTGGGACGACATAGACGCAGCCCTTCTCCAGCACCGCGCCATCGCTCAGATCCATCTGGTGCATCTCGAAATCCGCCAGCCGGTCTGTCACGCGCCGCCCCTGACCGGCGAGGAACGAGGCCCGCACCCGCCACGCCCGCGCGCCCAGCCGCAGATCGAGGCTGGCGGGCTGGATCTGCGCCTCGGTGACAGGCGTGTCAGCGGTGATCTGGCCCTGGGCCAGCATCGCGCGCAGCTCTTGGGATGGCAGGACTCCGATCTGCATTGAACTGCCTCGCTGGCCCGATTCGTCTTCTGACGTGGTAGCGAAACGCCCGGCGCGAGGAAAGGCCAGAGCCGGGCACAGGGCTTGCAACCGGGCCGGGCACTGCCCAAGTTACCAATCATAAAGCCGTTTCAGAGGAGGACAGAATGGACCGCGATACCTTTATCGAAAAGACCAAGGCAAAGATGGATGAGTGGAACGCCGAGATCGCCAAGCTCGAGGCGCAGGCCCGCGCGTCCCAGGCCGACATGCAGGATGGCTATCGCAAGCAGCTTGACGAGATGAAGCGCCAGCGCGACGAGATGGAAGCCAAGCTGCGCGAGGCCCGCGACAGCAGTGAGAAAGCCTGGGGCGACATCCGCGAGGGGATGGAAAAGGCGTGGAACGACATGGCCAGCGCGTTCGAATCGGCCATGAAGCGCTGAGTCGGGGCGCTTTCGGTGGTGCAGTGCGGATTGATGGTCGGGCTAGCAGGACTTGAACCTGCGACCTTCCGTCCCCCAGACGGACGCGCTACCAGACTGCGCCATAGCCCGACGATGCCGCCTTGTGCCGCGATTTCCGCCCGGTGACAAGGCCGAAATTCGGGGTGAATTTCCCAACCGACACAGGGCCGCGCCTACCCGGCGCGGCTCATTTTGTTTATCAGCGCCTCCAGACGGGCGATCAGCGGTGCCGCGTCGGCCAGCCTGTCGGGCGGGGGCGGGGCCGTGCGCAGCGCATGGGCAAGGGCAGCGGCGCGCAGCGGGCGCGCTGCCGCTGCCGTGTCGGCGAAGATATTGCCGATCGGCGCGGCGATGTCCTCTGTCGCAGGTGCGTTGGCCGTGCTGCCGGGCACGTCCGTGGGCGCGGCGGCATCGGCGGGTGTGTCGGACCGTGGCTCTGCCGCGCCCGGCGTTTCTGCACCGGTCGCCGATGAAGAGGCGTCCTGCGACTCTGGCATGGCCGCGGCGTCCGATTCGCCTGCTGTCGGTGCGTTCGGCCCGGCCGGGCTGCCCGCCTCGTGGGGTGAGCGCGCATCGTCCGCAGTGACGCGCTCGGGAGGAGCGGCGGACAGGGGCTCTGGCTCGGCCTCGGGCTGTGTATCGGGCTCGGGTAGCGGCGCGCTATCCGGTTCGGGCGAAGTGTCTGCTTCGGCATCCGGGTCTGCGAGCGGGGGCGTCTCTGGCGTTGGGTCGGCCTCGGCCTCGGGTGTCGCGACCGGCGGCACTTCGGCTGCGGGCTGTGTATCGGGCTGCGCGCCGCCTTCGGTGAAAAGGTCGCCCGCTGGCTCTGATGGTGTTTCCGCTGGCGCGCCCAGCGATGCAATCGGGGCCGCATCTGGCGTGGGTCCGGGCTCTGCCTCGGGTGTCGTGGTGTCGTCCGGCTCTGGCGCCATGGCCGCTGCCGCATCCGGGTTTGCGAGCGGGGGCGTCTCTGGCGTTGGGTCGGCTTCGGCCTCGGGTGTCGCGACCGGCGGCACTTCGGCTGCGGGCTGTGTATCGGGCTGCGCGCCGCCTTCGGTGAAAAGGTCGCGCGCTGGCTCTGGTGATGTTTCCGCTGGCGCGCCTGGCGATGCAATCGGGGCCGCATCTGGCGTGGGCCCGGGCTCTGCCTCGGGCGTCGTGGTGTCGTCCGGCTCTGGCGCCATGGCCGCTGCCGCATCCGGGTCTGCGAGCGGGGGCGTCACTGGTGTCGGGTCGGCTTCGGCCACGGGTGTTGCGACAGGCGGCACTTCGGCTGCGGATTGCGGGTCGATCTCGGTCTCGGCCGCGGGTGTCAGCGGGCCTTCCGGCTCTGGCGGCGTGTCCGCCGCCGCGTCAGCCGAGGCGACGGGGGCGATCTCTGCGCCGGGGTCGCTCTCGGCCAGCGCGGCGTCTTCCTGCACGGGCGTTGCGTCCGGTGCTTCCTGACGGGGTTGAGTGTCGGGCAGAGGCGTTCCCTCCGCCGCTGGCGTCTCGGCGGCGTCCGGCTGAGTCGCGCGGGCAGCGTCGATATCGGCGGCGGGTGGGGAGTCTTCTTGGTCGGCAGTCGCGTCGTCCTGCGGCGCCGGTCGCCCCTCCGGCGCTGCCGAAACTGCGGGCAGAACGCTGGAGTCATCGCCGGGCTGCTCATCGTGCGGTGTGGTGTCCGCAGGGTCTGACGCGGTGGCTTCTTCGGTGACAGGTTCGGGCGCTGGTCCGGCCTCGGGCGTGTCCGCTCCGGTCGGGACGTGCGCCACGTCGTCTTCAGTGCCGGCGCCCGTGTCCAAGGCGTCCTCTGCAGGCGCAATCTCGACCCGCCGTGGCGGGTCGGCAACGACCGCGCCCTCTATCACCCCGACCTCAAAGCCCGAAACCGGGGCAAGCCCGGCCACATGGCGAACGCCTTTCTCGGAGATCAGCCGCTGCACGCCGCGTATGGTCATGCCCTGGTCGTGCAGCAGCAGCTTGATGCCCGACAGCAGATCGATATCCGCCGGGCGGTAATAGCGCCGCCCGCCCGCGCGCTTGACGGGCTTGACCTGCGTGAACCGGCTTTCCCAGAAACGCAGCACATGGGCCGGGGTCTGCAGGACCTCTGACGCTTCGCTGATGGTGCGAAAGGCGTCCGGCGCTTTACGCATGTATCTGTCCTATCCGCGATTGCCTTCGGCGACGCGCGCCTTCATCAGATGCGAGGGGCGGAAGGTCAGCACGCGGCGCGGCGAGATCGGCACTTCCTCGCCGGTCTTGGGGTTGCGACCGATGCGGGCGTTCTTCTCGCGCACCGAAAACGTGCCGAAGGAAGAGAGTTTCACCTGCTCGCCCCGGACCAGCGCGTCCGAGACATGCTGCAGGACAGAGTCGACAAGCTGTGCGGATTCGTTGCGCGACAAGCCCACCTCGCGAAAAACGGCTTCGGTCAAATCCATTCGTGTCAACGTGTTGTTCGACATGCGCCCCTCCTGCACGATCATGTGACAGCATGGGCCAAGGGTTTTTCCGAGTCAATATCAGGGGTTTGGCGCGAACACCTGTCGCGCGCCCTGCCGCCTACCAGCGCAGCAGCACCGCGCCCCAGCTCAGCCCGCCGCCGAT
>PXES01000189.1 GCA_003564655.1 Paracoccaceae bacterium | reverse complement strand
TTGAAGCTGCCGCCCTGAAACTCGTTGAAGATCGCGCGGTAGGGCTTGCCCATCACATTGGCCAGCACCGACAGCCGCCCCCGGTGCGGCATCCCGATGGCGATTTCCTTCAGCCCCAGCGCCCCGCCGCGCTTGATGATCTGCTCCATCGCGGGGATCACGGCCTCGCCGCCATCGAGGCCGAACCGTTTGGTGCCCATGTATTTGACATGCAGGAACTTCTCGAAGCCCTCGGCCTCGACCAGCTTGTTCAGAATCGCGCGGCGGCCCTGCTGGGTGAACTGGATTTCCTTGCCGTACCCTTCGATGCGTTCCTTCAGCCAGGCCACCTGTTCGGGGTCCGAGATATGCATGAACTGAAGCGCGAAGGTGCCGCAATAGGTGCGCTGAAGCACCTCGACGATCTGGCGCAGCGTGGCGACTTCCAGCCCCAGCACATTGTCGATGAAGATGGGCCGGTCCATGTCGGCCTCGGTGAAGCCGTAGGATTTGGGGTCAAGCTCGGGGTGCGGCTCTTCCTTGCGCATGCCCAGCGGGTCGAGATCGGCGACCAGATGGCCCCGGATCCGGTAGGCGCGGATGATCATCAGCGCGCGCAGGCTGTCGATCACGGCGGCGCGCACCTGTTCGGTGGTCAGCGTCACGCCCTTGTCGGCGGCCTTTTTGGTGATCTTCTCGGCGGCGGCCTTCTTCTCGGCCACCGGAAGCGATGTGGGCCATTCGCCCGTCAGCGCCGAGGTCAGCTCGTCCTGCGGCATGGGCGGCCAGTCGCGGCGCGCCCAGCTTGGCCCCGAGGCCGCATTCTGCGCATCCTTGCTGGTCTCGCCCAGGGCGCGGAAATACTCGGACCAGACCTCATCGACCGAGGTCGGGTTGGCGGCGTGCCGGGCCTGCAGCGCCTCGACATAGGCGGCGTTCTGGCCTGCGAGAAAGCTCTCGGACGGGCCGGGGCGGGCGGGGCTTTGGTCGGTCATGAGGGATACCTCTCAGCAATCAGGCAGGACGGGGGCTCATTTGCGCACGCGCGGTTCGGGGCCGTAGGCATTGGGGCCGGGCTGGCTGGGGCGCGACATCCACCAGATGATGACGACCCCGGCGGCGACCTGCACGACGCTCAGCGCAAGGACCAGACCGGCCTGCGCCCCGGCATCTGCCGTCGCGCCGTCGATGGCGCGCGCGAACATCTGGCGGCTGACCGAGCCCGAGACCAGCGCGCCCAGCACGACCAGCGCCGAGGGGATCAGCACCCACCAACCGGGGCGCCCGGTATCCTGCAGCCGTCGCCAGGCGACGGCAAGGAAGGGCAGCAACACGATGATCTGGAAGATCCGCGTCAGGAACGGACGTCCCCCCAGCGCCAGGAACTCGATCACGCCGATGATCAGCGCGCCACCAAAGACGAAGGCGAAGAACCACCAGTATTCGGGCCGCCTCGCGCGGCCCTCGAAGACCAGCGCCTTTCGGAACCCGGTTGTCACGGCCTGAACGAATGTCATCGCCTGCGCCCTTCGCTTTCGCTGCTACTTGCCGATCGCCTTCAGCACCGCCTCGCCAAGGCCCGCGGGGCTGTCGGCCACGACGATCCCGGCGGATTTCATCGCCTCGATCTTGTCCTCGGCGCCGCCCTTGCCACCGGCCACGATGGCCCCGGCATGGCCCATCCGCCGGCCCGGGGGCGCCGTGCGCCCGGCAATGAAGCCCGCGCAGGGCTTCTTGCGGCCGCGCTTGGCCTCGTCTTTCAGGAATTGGGCGGCGTCTTCCTCGGCGCTGCCGCCGATCTCGCCGATCATGATGATCGACTCGGTCTCGTCATCGGCGAGGAACCATTCCAGCACGTCCAGATGTTCCGTCCCCTTGACCGGGTCGCCGCCGATGCCCACGCAGGTGGACTGCCCGAGGCCGACATCGGTGGTCTGCTTGACTGCCTCATAGGTCAGCGTGCCCGAACGCGACACCACACCGACCGAGCCGCGCTTGTGGATATGGCCGGGCATGATGCCGATCTTGCAGGCGTCGGGGGGGATGACGCCCGGGCAGTTCGGACCCACCAGCACCGATTTCGACCCTTCCAGCGCGCGCTTGACGCGCATCATGTCCAGAACCGGGATCCCTTCGGTGATGCAGACGATCAGTTCCATCTCGGCGTCGATCGCCTCGAGGATCGAGTCGGCGGCGAAGGGCGGCGGCACATAGATGACAGAGGCATTCGCCGCGGTCTTTGCCCTCGCCTCATGGACCGAGTCGAAGACCGGCAGGCCAAGATGCTCCTGCCCGCCCTTGCCGGGGGTGACACCGCCGACCATCTGCGTGCCATAGGCGATGGCCTGTTCCGAATGGAACGTGCCCTGGCTGCCGGTGAAACCCTGGCAGATGACCTTGGTGTGTTTGTCGACAAGAACGGCCATTAAGATCTCCTGTATTGTCAGGCGCCCTGCAGGGCGCGCAGGCTGTGTTCTAGACTGTAATGCGCGTGCAGCAGGTCGAAATCGGGCTGCGTATGCGCCACGATCGCATCCTGCGCGCGCGGCGAGAGGTCGGTGAAGGCAAGCGCCCGGCGCGAGCGCTGCTTGTCCTCGAGCGTGAAGGGCCGCCCCAGCCGCTCGGAAAGCAGGCGCTGCAGACGCGCCGCATCCTCGACATGGAACACCGCGTCATAGCGGTCGAGGTCGGGGCCGAGAAAGGTCGCGAACGGGTCGGTGTGGTGGCGGATCGAGGGAACGGCGGCGCGGTATTCGGCAAGTCCCTGAAAGAACGCGTCCGGCCCGGGTGCCGGGTCGAGCCCGGTGTCGGGCCCGCTTGCCAGCGCCTTTTCGATATCGCGGTGGCGCAGGACGCGGTTGGTATAGACCGACAAGAGCCGCCGGACCGGGTTGCGCACGATGGTGAAGCACCACAAGGCGCGCAGCCCGTCCAGATCGGGCGGCTCATGCGCGCGCACATGGGCATCCGCGACCTGCCGATAATAGCGATGCACATTGCCGCCAAAGGCCGCATGATCGAAGGCCGCCCCGTGTTCGAGCTGGTAGAAGCTGCGCAGCACCGATGTGGACATGCATTTGGGCCCTCCGACAAAGGCCATGTCATAAGTCTCGAATACGGCGATCACGGGTCCGGTCCTCTCTCGCTTGGGTCCGCGCCCCCTACTACTTGACCGCCGAGACGATCTTTTCGGCCGCGTCGGACAGGTTATCGGCTGCGATCACGTTTAACCCGGAGTCGTTGATGATCTGTTTGCCGATATCCACATTCGTCCCTTCCAGCCGCACCACCAGCGGCACCTGAAGGCCCACTTCCTTCACGGCGGCGATCACCCCTTCGGCGATGATGTCGCAGCGCATGATGCCCCCGAAGATGTTGACGAGGATGCCCTTCACATTCGGGTCCGAGGTGATGATCTTGAACGCCTCTGTCACCTTCTCCTTGGTGGCCCCGCCGCCGACATCGAGGAAGTTCGCGGGCTCCGAGCCGTAAAGCTTGATGATGTCCATGGTGGCCATCGCCAGCCCCGCGCCATTGACCATGCAGCCGATCTCGCCATCGAGCGCGATGTAGTTGAGGTCGAACTTGCTGGCGGCGAGTTCCTTCGGGTCCTCTTCGGTCTCGTCGCGCAGCGCGAGGATGTCGGACTGACGGTAAAGCGCGTTGGAGTCAAAACCCATCTTGGCGTCGAGGCATTTCAGATCGCCCCCGGTCGTCACGATCAGCGGGTTGATCTCGACCATCTCGGCATCGCGCTGGACAAAGAAGCGATAGAGCTTGCCCACCAGATCGACGCATTGCTTGACCTGCTTGCCGCTCAGCCCCAGCGCAAAGGCCACGCGGCGGCCGTGAAAGCCCTGGATGCCGGTCGCGGGATCCACACTGAAGGACAGGATCTTCTCGGGGGTCTTGGCCGCGACCTCCTCGATATCCATGCCGCCCTCGGTCGAGACGACGAAGCTGATGCGGCTGGTCTGGCGGTCCACCAGCAGCGCCAGATACAGTTCGCGCTCGATATCCGAGCCGTCCTCGATGTAGATGCGGTTGACCTGCTTGCCCGCCGGGCCGGTCTGATGCGTGACCAGTGTGCGGCCCAGCATCTGCTTGGCGTGCTCCTCGGCCTCGGCCACGGATTTCGCCAGCCGCACGCCGCCCTTCTCGCCGGCCGAGGCTTCCTTGAAGCTGCCCTTGCCGCGCCCGCCGGCATGGATCTGCGCCTTGACCACCCAGAGCGGCCCGTCCAGTTCGCCCGCTGCCGTCTTCGCCTCTTCGGCGCGCAGCACCACGCGCCCGTCGGATACCGGCACCCCTGCTGCACGCAAAAGTCCCTTGGCCTGATACTCGTGGATGTTCATGAAAATGTCCCGTTATTGGCTTCCTCGCCCCCTGCATCGCACATCCGCGGCGGAAAACAATGCGATTCTGGCAGTTTTTGCGTGGCAACCCGGAAATTCGGGTTTTTGTGATCACACGATTTCGACCCGTGATCACGATTTACCGCTAACGCCGCGCTGCGACACGCCGCCGCAGGTGCTGGCAGCCCGCGCGCATGAAAAAAAGGGCCGCACCCCCGGTGCAGCCCCCCAATCGCGATTGTCGCGACAGCCTATGCCAATGTGGTGTCGATCCCCTTGCAGGCCTCGACCAGCCCGCGCACAGCCTCGACCGATTTGTCGAACATGGCCTGCTCGTCCTTGGTAAGCTTGATATCGACGATCTTCTCGATCCCGTTCGCGCCGATGATGGTGGGCACGCCGACATACATGCCCTTCAGCCCAAACTCGCCATCGCACCAGGCCGCGCAAGGCAGCAGGCGGCGCTGGTCCTTGAGGTAAGCCTCTGCCATCTCGATGGCGCTGGTCGCGGGCGCGTAGAAGGCCGAGCCGGTTTTCAGCAGGCCCACGATCTCGGCCCCGCCATCGCGGGTGCGCTGCACGATCGCGTCGAGCTTGTCCTGGCTGGTCCAGCCCATCGCCACCAGATCCGGCAGCGGGATGCCTGCGACGGTCGAGTAGCGCACCAGCGGCACCATCGTATCGCCATGCCCGCCGAGCACGAAGGCCGACACATCGCGCATCGAGACATTGAACTCGAGGCTCAGGAAATGCCGGAAGCGGGCCGAGT
>PXES01000180.1 GCA_003564655.1 Paracoccaceae bacterium | reverse complement strand
TCATGGCCCGGGGCAAGCTGGTCGCGCGCGAACTCCGAGAGTGCGTCAAGCCCTGCCAGCAGAAGCCCGGGCGCCACGAAAGGCGTCGAGCCATTGATGAGGAAGAGGTCGTTATCCGCAAGCTCGGCGCTTTGCGAAATATACACGACGATGGAGTTTGGCAGAAGCTGTGGAAACAAGAAGGTGGTGGCGACGTCGTACATCGTCGCGGGAAGCGGCACTAGGGCCTGTGTCACGGGTGGCAGGTTCAGATGGGTGGTGTGTCCTGCCTGCACCTGAAGGAAAACAATCGGCAGCCAGGGCAGCGGAAGAATCTCGGGAGGCGCAGGATGGTGCTTCAGACCGGGGGTAAAGCCCTTGAGCGTATAGGGCGCCGATACCGACAGCTCGGGCGCCTCTGCAAGGGCCAACTCTCGTTTTTCGGCACTGACGGAAAATGCGTCGTATTCGATCCGAAGGCGGCTGGCCTCAACCTCAAGCTGAAGAAGTCCTATGAAATGGGCGATCTCTTCGGTGGTGCGATCAAAGGCCATGCTCCCCACCATTTATCGAAATTGCGACCCGGCGCTGCCATCGCAGCACCAATAAATTGCGACCCCGGGGCCGGACGAACCGGCCCCGGGGCTGCGCAGTGGCGTCAGTTGATGTCATCGCCTGCCATGGTAGAGGTCAGGCCGCCGCCGACGACCGTCATGTCGACCGAGTTGCCCAGCACATTGGCACCCATCACCACGTTCATGTTGAACGCCGAGGTGCTGAGCTGTGCCGCGGCCGAAGCGAAGGATTCGCCCGAGACGATGCCGTCGTCGCCGTTTCCCGAGCCCCAGCTGCCCAGGTCGCCACCGGAGCCGCCGCCACCGATGCTGGCGTTGCCGCCATTGCCGCCAGTGGCCATGCCGCCGGTGACATCGCCGATAGAGGCCGTGCCACCCAGCACGCTGCCGCTGGCACCGCCCACTGCGGTGGCCGAGCTGTCGCCGCCGGCACCACCCGCGGCATCCGCCGTGCCCACACCGTTGGACTCGTTGCTGGCAATGCCGCTGACCGAGCCATTACCGCCGAAGCCGGCGATTGCCTCGGACATGGCATCCGACGTGCCGTCCATGTCGGACTGGGCGAAGATGTCGGAGTAGCCGCCCGCCCCGCCCGTGGCGTTGCCCGTGCCGTCACCATTGGCGCCGGTCGAGGAGTTGGCCTGAGCGTCGTTCATGGCATCTCCGGCAACGCCATCAGAGCCGGCGCCGCCGCTGCCGCTGCCGTTGGCGGTGCTGTCGGCGACATTGGCGCCCCCGTCTCCGCCCGCGGCGTCGGCCACACCGGTTCCGGACGCGCCAGCATCGGCGCCGCTGCCAGCGCTGGTGCCACCACCGGCGCCGCCGAAGGCGCTCGACGTCCCGTGGCCTGCGCCATCGCCGCCTGCACCACTGCTGGCCGAGGTGTTGCCGCTGTCGCCGCCAGTCGCGTCGGAGACGCTTGTGCCGTTGACGTTGGCGTTTGTGTTGCCGCTGGTGTTGGTGTTGCCGAGACCCAGAAGCGAATCGCCCATCAGCGCGTTGCTGTTGGAGTTGGCGTTGCCGTTCGTGTTGGCACCGGATCCGGCGCCACCACCGTCACCGCCATGGGCTTCGGAGCCCGACAACCCGATGCCAAGGCCCAGCCCCGCTCCGGTAGAGCCGCTGTCGCCGCCATTGGCATCGCCAGCATCGGCGCCCGACCCGGCCGAGGCATGCGCGTTGCCCGTACCGTCGGCGTCGCCGTCACCCCCGTCGGCACCATAGGCGTCGGCGTAAGAGTCCGCCACACCAGTGCCCGTTCCGGTGGCGATCGAGTTCACGTCGCCGCCATTGGCGTCACCGACACCAGCACCGGTTTCTGAACCAGCAAGCCCGAGCCCGAGTCCCAGGCCAAGCGCGTCGCCGCCACCACCGGCATGGCTGTCGCTGTCGAGGTTCGCGTAGTTGTCGACCGAGGCATAACCTTCCGAGTCGGCATCGCCCCCAGCACCACCGTCGGCCCCTCCATCGGTAGCGGACGTGCCCGAGCCGGAGCCTGTGCCGATGCCGTTGGCCGAGGCATCACCGCCGGGGCCAGAATTGCCCGTGGCCGCGCCGCCTGCGCCACCGTGACCGCCGCCGGCCATTGCCGCGCCACCATGGGCGCCGCCATCGCTGGCGTGACCGCCGTCGGCAAAGGCCATGCCGCCGCTGGAACCGCCGCCCGAATAGGCGTTGATCCCGCCGCCGGATTCCGCCGTGCCGCCGTGAACGTCACCGTTCTGTTGGAAGGTGTCGTAGTTGGCCACCTTGGGTCCAAGCAGGAAGTCGTTGTCGTGCAACTCGTTGGACTGGGAAATGGCAAAGACGTTGCTGTTGCCGTTGCCAAAGGTCACGTTGTCGATGCTGACGTCATCGCCGGGGCTGAACATCACGTCACCCATAGCCGCGACAATATCGCCCATGCTGGAGTCGTGCAGATCGACGTCGATGAAATCGTCATCGCGCGGGATCCACTCACCCTCGCCGAAATCGATGTTGATTTCATTGTGGCTGTTGCCCGAGTGGTCCACGGACTGTTCCTGGCCCTGACCCTGTTCCTGGCCCTGACCTTGCTCCTGACCTTGGCCCTGGTCCTGGCCCTGACCTTGCTCCTGACCTTGGCCCTGGCCCTGTTCCTGGCCCTGACCTTGTTCCTGCCCCTGGCCCTGTTCGTTCGAGGACTCGAGGGACTGGCCCTGCTGTTGTGCGAGGATGTCGAGGTCTGCTTCCTCGATATTCACTGTCGCCTGGACATCGGCGTTCAGGTTCTCGATCCCAACTTCGCCGATGACGAAGTTGTTGTTGCGGTTATTAAACATGTCACGTCTCCCGTGACGTCCCGGCGCAGGCCAGTCATCTCAAAGGCTGCATGTCGGCGACGTCGATGATGAGTTTCGATAACGCCGTTCCGATAAACCCAGGCAAAGGCGCGCAGGTCGGAGCGGCACGAAGTGATGCGCTACTGTGTTCCCCCCCTCTGACAAGTTTCAGGCCGGGAATGGCAGCACACGCCGCACCCCCGGATCGGCAGGTCGGTCGGGACCATGCCCCATATTCAACTCCGACCCGAGGGCATGCTCTCATCCGTCAGCAGTCCGCGATAGCTGGACAAGCGATCATCAACCGCTTCATCGAGATGCATTGCCTTGCCTGCAAAGAGAATTCCGCAGACGAAATTGCTGGAGAGAGGTGATTCTGCTGCCCGAATTGACGCGATTGATCGCGTTTCGATCAGTCCACTTTTGGTTAAGTGTAAATTGATTCAGAGTTCCCGCTAAGGTTGAATCACGCGTTCCGAGCGGCGCTCAGTCAATTTTTGCGTAGAGTTTTTAATATCTTGTGTTCAACGCGTTGATTCTCAGATCGCGTGTTCCACTGGTGGCCATCACGAAGCCTTCATGCGTTTGGCTAGTGTTCTCACAAAACGAACCATGGTATAAATAGGTCAGTCAGTAGGCAAACTTTGTTGCATTCTGGCTAAATTATGTGCGCTTTTCGTATCTTTTCTCTGAGTGGATCGCGCGGAATCTACATCTTTCTGTCCAACGTAATCCCGGCATTATTGTGGGGGACGCTATGACGAACAGAATTATCGAAAGGCAAGCACATGCGCCGATGGCGCGGGCGTCAACCAGACCAGAGGGTATTATCATCTTCTGGGGTAGCGCGGCGCGGTTTTCCGACTGGACCCTGCGCATTGCGGAAGCCGAAGCACCGACCATGTCGGTTCGGCGGGTCGAGCAGTTCGAGCCTCTTGCCGCGATTCCGCGGATGCCGGGCTGCACCTGCCACATCTTCTTCTCGGATGATGCGGTCGATACCCTTTTGCTGGACCCCGAGGCGTTTACCCAGGTTCAGCCCGGGGCGAAATGGGTTCTGACCTACCGCAATGACGCGCTTGCGCGCGCGCTGCTCGAGCAGCGGCGCCACGACAAGGCACTGGCGAATATAGGCCTGCTCCCTATGAACCTGCCGGTCGACCAGTGGATCCCGTTGTTCCGCCTGGCTCTGAGCGGCGATTTCGTGATCCCGGCCCGACTGTTCGACCCGGGCTCCGATGCCATGGTTGCAGATGCACCGGTTGCACCATGCGAGAGAGGTGCCGTTGGCGCGCGACTGACCCCGCGCGAGCAGGAGGTGCTTGCGAAAGTTGCGCAAGGCAAGCGCAACAAGACCATTGCCCATGAACTCGCGCTGACCGAGCATACGATAAAGCTGCACTTGCATCATGTCATGAAGAAGATCGGGGCCCATAACCGCACCGAAGCGGCGCAGTGGTTCCTGACCCGGTCAACTTCAGCCGTGAGATGACGCCCCCAGAGGTGCCGCCTGGTTTTGACGCGATCATGTTGCAGATCGGGCGGCTCAATTACAGCTGGACGAACACCGAGAGCCTGTTGATCCACCTGATCGCCGGGCTTGCCGGCACCAGCAAGGACACTGCCGTCATAATTTTCCTGACGCTGAACACGACCCGCGCCCGGATCGATCTGATCGAGCGGCTGTCAAAGATGCCCGGGCGTGACAGGGCCGAGCGGCAGCGCATTCTCGACGTCACGCGCAAAATGCTGGGACTGTCGGGGCTGCGCAACCGTTACAACCATTGCATCTATTCCTTCGACCCGGATGGTGGCGCACCGCGCACCATCCAGATGCGGATCGCTGATCGGCGCGATGCGATAAAGGTTGGCCAGACCGAGTTGCTGGACGATGATGTGCGGGCTCAGATCGATGGCGCGATCGCGCAATTGCATCAGTTGAACGCAGAGATCTGGGCGATGATCATCGAACGCGGCTACCCCGCGTGATCCCATGCGCAACTGGCCAATGACACGCTGACACTTTCCAGTATCATTCGGTCGACAAGGCCAGCATCGCCAAACGCTATGCGCTTCCCAGCCGAGCGCGCGGAGACCATGGGCGCCTGCCAAGGGATTGCGTTCCCGGTGATGGTGTATGCGTTGCACCTGCGTCTCGACCGGGTGGACGAAACCGCTGCGCGGCACGCCTATCGTGCAGCAGCCAATTGAAAAAACCTCGGGCGAAGATATTACCCTTCCAGTGCACCGGAGATGTGTTAATATTTCATTGCGCTTGTGTTCCACAAAATCGATTCGAGCACCCGGTGGGTCATGCCCACGGTGCTTTTGTGGAGTAGCGCCGTCATGGGACATCAAAATCTCAGACTGAGGCCCAGGGTCTCAGAAACCTTTCCCATTGAATTTGGAAGACACCTATCCCCGGACCAGTGCTCCGGGGGTGCGGCGAAGCGTTTCATGGACATCTCACTTGCGGCGCTGACCATCGTGATGCTGACGCCTTTGCTTGTCGGGGTGGCGCTGCTGGTCAGGCTGTCGGACGGCGGGCCGGCGTTCTTCAGCCATGATCGCCTCGGTCATGGCGGACGGCGCTTCAAATGCTGGAAGTTCCGCACAATGACGCCGGACGCCCCGGCGCGGCTGCGCGAATATCTGGCGCAGAACTCCGCCGCAGCCGAGGAATGGCAACGGACGCGCAAGCTGCGAAACGACCCGCGGATCACACCGCTGGGGTGGTATCTGCGCACCTACAGCATCGACGAGTTGCCGCAGCTTTTCAACATCCTGCTGGGCGAGATGAGCTTCGTCGGGCCACGGCCGATCGAGATGTCGGAAATGGTCCGCTACGGTCCGTCTCGACGGTTCTACCTGAAGGCCCGACCAGGACTGACCGGCCTTTGGCAAGTGAACGGCCGGAATGAGGTGTCCTATCGCCGTCGCGTGGCGTTCGACCGTTATTACGTGACCCATTGGTCCGCAAAGATGGACGTGGTGCTGATCTTCAGGACCTTTGCTGTCGTCCTGTCGGGGCGCGGCGCCTACTGACCGGCCGATCTCAGCAAACTTCAGCGCACGATGGGTGATACGAGGGAGTATTCGTCATGTCCAGTTGGATGAGTGCCATTCTGACGCTGCTGTGCCTCTTGCCGGGCGCGGCGTCGGCAGAGGGGTATCGGATCGGTCCTGGCGATATTCTGTCGCTGCGGGTGTTGGAATGGCAGCCACTCGAGAACCGCACGGTAGAGTGGGACGCGATGCGGGACACCCTGCAGGTAGAGGGTGACGGCATGGTCACCATTCCATTCATCGGCCGGGTCGCGGCTGCCGGCCTGTCCCCGGCGGCGTTGTCCGCGATCATCAGCGACGGCTTGCGGGACCAGTTTGCCGTGTCCTCGTTGCTGGATGCAGTGGTTCGGGCAAAAACGCTCAGGCCGGTCTATGTGGCCGGGGCGGTGCGCGCGCCGGGCGAATACCCTTTTCGGCCCGGGCTGACAGCCGCTCAGCTGCTGGCCATGGCCGGTGGCAATCCGCTGGCTGCGGGCGACGCCCGGAACGATCTGCGCGAGTTTCTCGCGCGCTCGGGCTTGGTCGCGGAACTGATGCAAGAGAGCGAGCGCCTCCAACTCCGGCGCGCATTGTTCGAGGCGTCGATTGCGGAGCAAGAGACGGTGGACCTCGCACCGCGCGGTGACGGCAGCGCGTGGCCTGCCCATCTTGTCGAGGACCAGAACCGCATGTTGCAACTCGGCCGTGACCGCCGCGCGCGGGAATTGGCAGTGCTGGACGACCAGATCGGCCTTCTGCGCAACGAGATCCTCGTGTTGACCAAGCGATCCGAGGCGATCGAGCAGGTGTTGGACAGCGCCCGGCGGGAATACGAGAATGTGCGCGACCTGTCCCAGCGCGGTCTCGCCGCCGGTGCCCGGCTGGCCGAGACGGAGCGCAGCCTCGCGCTGGCCGAGGCGCAGTTGCTGGACATCTCCACCGCCGTTTTGCGCGCCCGCCAGGGTATCGCCGTCGCCGAGGCCGAGAAACAGGCGCTGCGCGACCGCGCGCGTATCGAGAACACCCGTGCCCTGCACGAGGTCGAGGCCGAGCTGGCGCGGGTTCTGACGCGGCTGGACACCGAAGAGCGGCTGGCAATGGTCGATATGGTCATGGTCGAAAGCGGGCTCGGCCTGCGCGAGATCGCACCCGAAGACACCCGCACTTTGCCCGAGCCTGTCGTCACGATCCTGCGCGGACACGGCGCAGAGGCGCAGCGCCTGTCGGGGCTCGCGACAGTTCTGGAGCCCGGCGATGTCGTCAGCGTGGCCTTGCCGCGCCAGCGCCTGCGCGGCGGTCCCGTCGGTCTCGAGGGGATGGTGACGCAATGACCCATGCCGCATGCGATATCGTTACACCGGCAGGGTCCCCGCCCGATGTGCGGCCGCATGTGGGGGCCGACCGGGGACGACGGGCGATTCTGGGGCTGGGCTGGTCGGCGGTCAACACCGGGTCGGCGGCGCTGATCGCGGCGCTGGTTTTCGTGATCACCTCGCGTCTGTTGGGGCCGGAAGAGTTCGGCACCGTCGCGCTGGCGCTGGCGATCCTGATGCTGGTCAGCTGCGCCGCGCCAGGCGCCTTCGGCGAGGCGATCGTGCAGCGCGCCGCGCTGTCAGACGCCCATCTCGATACGGTGTTCTGGATCTGCATTGCCGCCGGGGCAGTGCTTTATCTGCCGATCCTGCTATTGGCGCCGCTGGTAGCCGCACATGTCGGGCTGCCGGTTCTGGGCCTGCTGTTGCCTTTCGTGGGGCTGAAGCTGTTGCTGGACCTTATGGCGGTCGTGCCGCAGGCGTTGGTGGTCCGGGCCATGCAGTTCAGGTCGATTGCCGTCCGCACACTGGTCGGCAACGGGCTGGGCGGCCTGATCTGCGTGGTGATGGCGGTGCAGGGATACGGGATTTGGGCGCTGGCGACGGCGCCGGTGATCACCTCGGCAGTTTCGCTGGTGGTTCTCGTGCATGCGGCGCGCTGGCGGCCTCGGGGCGGGCCGAGGCGCGCGGCCCTGCGCGATCTGTGGCGGTTCGGGGTGTTCTCGTCGGGTAACCGCACGCTGCATATCATCAATCTGGATCAACTGCTGCTGGGCCTGCTGGCAGGTCCGACGGTTCTGGGCCTCTATTTTCTGGGGCGGCGGCTGTTCGACCTTCTGGGTGGTCTCACCTTCGGCGCGCTGACACCGGTGGCCATGGTCTATCATGCCGCGACCCAGCGGGATCGCGCGGCAAACCTGCGCGCACTGGAGCATAGTATGCGGGCCAGCGCGCTGCTGTGCTTTCCAGTGTTCGGGGGGTTGTTCATCCTTGCGGAAAGCGCCGTGCCGCTGGTGCTGGGCAGCCACTGGCAGCCGGCGATCCCGGCGATTGAAGCCTTTGCGCTGATCGGCTTCATGGCGGGGCTGCATGTACCAGCGGCCGCCCTTGCCAATGGGCTGGGACGGCCGGATCTGTGGTTCGCCTTTGACCTGTCGCGGTATTTGCTCGTGATCGCGGCCATAGTTCTGCTGGTGGGCCAAGGGCTGCCAGTGATGATGCTGGGGCTGGTGCTGGCCAATGCCGCGGTGCTGCCCGGCTGCTTCGTGATTGCGCGCCGCCTGACCGGCATCACGTCGTGGCGCTACCTGCAGCCACTGGCGGTGCCGATGCTGGCGACGGCGGCCATGGCGCTGGTGCTGGTGGGCCTGTCGACAGTGCTGCCGGGGCTGGGCGCCGGGGCGTTGCTGGGCCTGCAGATCGGGTTGGGTGCCATCGCCTATGTCGGCGTGGCGCTCGTCCTGTCGGTATCGCAGATCGCCGAGTTGCGGCAGACCCTCTTCCGGAGACCCGCACCATGAGCGTCTCTGCAATCCAGCCGCCTGCGCACTGGCCTGCGCCCGGTCCGCGACCCGAAACGTGCCCCGAACCCGAGGCGCCCCAGCGTATTTCAGTGGTCATGGCCAACTACAATGGCGCGGCCTATCTCGATGCGGCTATCCGGTCTGTGCTGGCGCAGAGCCACCGCGATCTGGAGTTGATCATCAGCGATGATGGCTCGCAGGACGATAGCTGCCGCATTGTCCGTGCCGCAATGGCCCGCGATGCCCGGGTGCGGCTGATCGAGGCGGCCGCGTCCGGCGGTCCGGGGGCTGCACGCAACAGGGCGCTGGCGGCAGCCACGGGCGCGTGGCTGGCCATCATAGATTCCGACGATCTCGTGCACCCCGATCGGCTGCGGCGGCTGCTGCGCGCGGCGCTGATCCTGGGCGCGGATATGGTCGCCGATGATCAGGTGTTCTTCAGCGCGCCCCTTCTGGAGCCACCCCGTACGCTCTTGCAGCGCTGCGCGCTGCGACAGCCATCGTGGATCAATCCGCTGTCCCTGATCCGCGCGCAAATGGCCGGTGCCCGCGGGATACAACTGGGTTATCTGAAGCCACTGATCCGTCGGGGCGTGCCAGGATCACTGGTTTACAACGAGAGTCTGCGTGTCGACGAGGATTATGATCTCTACCTCCGGCTGATGCTGGCAGGAGCGCGCTTTGCGGTGATCCCCGATGCGCTCTACCTCTACCGACGGCATCCCGGATCGGCGTCGCACCGCTACGGGGTGCAGGCGCTGGAGCACATGATCGCAGCCCAGCGTACCATTCTGTTTCAGTTGCCGCCCGGTCGCGAGGCCGAGGCGCGGGCGATCTGCCGCAGGATACGACAACACACCCGCGCCCTGCGATATGCGAGGGCCATAGCCGCATTGAAAGCCGGATCCTGGGCCGAGGCGGCATGCCGCCTGATCGGAGATCCGCGCAACTGGCCCGCTTTGGGGCGCAGTCTGGGCGAAAGGACGCAGCGCTGGTTGTGGTTCCGGCAGGCTGAACCGGCCGGGCGACTGCAGGTGATCCTCTGCGGGCCTGCCGGCCGGCCTGCTGACATTCCCGCGGGACATATGGTGTTCGAAGTGCCCGAGCTGACCGAATTCGGCTGGGACCCGTCTGCGCCGCAGACCTGGGCAGAGCTGGTCCGCCTGGATTGCATCCGCGACCTCGAGGTCGTCGCGCATGACGAGGCGGGCGCCTTTGCACTGGGGCTCTTGCCGCGCTGCCGCTCGGCCCGTGCCGCTGCAGGGCTGCTGGACACAGCGGCGGACCCCCGGCCTGCAGCCGACCGGGACGCCGCCCACCACTGTCGCAAGATGACCGCGGAGGAAGCGTGATGGCGCAGGCTCCTACCGCCGCATGGCAAGCAACCTCATGCACGCCCGAAACGCCGCGCTGCGAGCGGCCGCTGCAGGTGCTCTACCTGACCTCCGATCTTGACGATCCGGCCACGTGGCGGCGCGTTGCCATGCTGGAGGCCGGGGGGGCCGAGTTGCGGCTGGCCGGGTTCCGCCGGGCCGCAACCCCGTCGCCAGGGCCTGCGCTGGTTTTGGGGCGCACGCATCCCGGCCAGTTCTTGCGCCGCACCGGCAGCGCGCTCAGGCCGTTGCTTGGCGGAGACCTGCAGCAACGGGGCTGGTGGCCCGGCTGGTGGCCGGACGTGATCCTTGCGCGAAACCTCGAGATTCTGCCGCTCGCGCAGAGGTTGCGCGCTGCGACAGACGGCAGGGCCCCGCCGCGGCTGGTCTATGAGGTCTTGGACATCCACCGCCTGCTGGTCGGCGGCGGTCTTGCCGCGCGGCTCTTGCGGCGCATCGAACGCGGGCTTTGCCGCAGGCTGGATGGTGTCATCGTCTCGTCGGCGCGGTTCGAGTCGGCCCATTTCCTCCGCCACAGGCAGACGACCGCGCCGGTCTGGCTGGTCGAAAACAAGTTCTGGGACCCGTCAGCCCCTGTGGCCGCGCCCCCGCGACTGCAGCGGCAAGGAGGCGACCCGCCTCTGGTCATCGGCTGGTTTGGTGTGCTGCGCTGTGCCGCCTCGCTCGGCTGCCTCGACCGGCTGAGCCGGTTGGCAGGCGGGCGGATCCGCGTGGTGCTCCGGGGACGGCCTGCGCGCGATGCCTTGCCGGATCTGGACAGGGTGCTGGCGGCCAATCCGCACATCACGTTCCACGGCGCCTATGCCTATCCCGACGATCTGGCCCGCATCTATGGCGCGATCGATATCGCCTGGCTGGTGGACCGCTTTGATGCAGGCGCAAATTCGGACTGGCTGCTGCCCAACCGGCTATACGAAAGCTGCCTGCATGGCGCCGTGCCGCTGGCGCTGGCCGGGACCGAAACAGGCCGATTTCTGACCCAACGCGGATTGGGCCTCGTGCTGCAGGGGTTGGAGCCGTGCCGACTGCGTGACCGCCTGCTGGCACTGGACGCGGCGACGCTCGAGGCGATGCGGCGGCAGGTCGCCGCCCACGGCCCGGCAGCCTGGCGAGCCACACAGCAGGATTGCCAACGACTGGTCGATCTGCTGGCGGGGCGGTCCGCGCCCTTGACGCCCAGGTCAGCCAACACCGAGGAGCGTGGGCTGTCTGCGCTGGAGGCGGTCGGATGACGGAGGCGCTGACCCTGCCGCCACGGTCTGCCCCGCGTCCGGCAGCGCGCGACCCGTTTGCACCGCCGGGCCGGATCGTCGTGGTCATCCCCACATTGAATGAGGCCCGTCACATCCTTGCGGTGATCGCTGCGTTGTCGGATGGCGCGCAGCTTCTGGGCGCGCATCTGGTGGTCGTCGATGGCGGCTCGAGCGATGGAACCGTCGAGTTGGTGCGGGCCGAGGCCGCCCGGCGCCCGGATTTGCGGTTGCTGCACAACCCGCGCCGCCTGCAATCCGCCGCCGTCAACCTGGCTGTCGCCACCTATGGCCACGCGGTGGACTGGGTGCTGCGGGCCGATGCCCATGCCGATTATCCGACGCAGTTTTGCGAGCTGCTGCTGTCAGAGGCCCGGCGCACCGGTGCCGACAGCGTGGTGGTGCGCATGCACGCCACTGGCGAGGGGGTCGTGCAGCGCAACATTGCCGCCGCGCAGAATGCCCTGTTCGGAAATGGCGGATCAGCCCATCGCAACGCAGGCGAAGGCCGCTTCGTCGAACATGGCCATCACGCGCTCATGCGTGTCTCGGCCTTTCGTGCCGTGGGTGGGTATGACGAGAGATTCAGCCATAATGAGGATGCCGAACTGGATCACCGGCTGGGGCTGGCGGGCCATCGCATCTGGCTGACGGGTGCCACCGGGATCGGGTATTTCCCGCGGGACACGCTGGACGGGCTGGCACGGCAATATGCCGCTTTCGGCGCTGGTCGGCTGGCGACGGCCAGCAAGCACCGCGCCAGCCTTCAAGGGCGGCACGTTCCGCTGATCGCGCTCGCGCCGCTGGTGGCAGTTGGGGGGCTGGCGCCGCTCTGGACGCCACTGGTGCTTTTACCGGGGCTCTGGCTGGTGACGTGCCTGATTGCCGGGGGGTGCGCCGCCCTGCGCCAGCGCGCGCCGGATACCCTGTTGTGCGGCGTGCCGGGCGCGATCATGCAGATAGCCTGGTCGCTGGGGTTCTGGGCCGCGTTGCTGCGCCGCATCGCTGCGCGCGTCAGCGAAGCGAAAGACCGCGCCAGTTCGCCCGAACCATCCGAAGACGCAGGGAGAGGCCCATGAACAGAGTGCTGCTGAATATCACTGACAGCGATCCTGCCATGACCCCTCCCGCGCCAGCGCCAGAGCGCGCGAGCACCACCATCGATCTTGGCGCACTCCTCGCCGCTCTTCGCCGCCACTGGTCGGTGGTGCTGTCCTCTGTTGTCGTCTCGTTGGGGCTAGGGGTGGCGTATCTGGTGACTGCGCCGCGCAGCTATATGGCCATCACGCAGGTGATGATTGGCGAAGAGGTGGCAGGCGCCGCCAGCGGCATTAACCGCCCGACGACGCTGGTGCAATCCGAGGTGATGCTGGAAAGCGCGCTGAAGCTATTGCAGTCCCAGGCCCTGGCGCTCGCCGTTGTCGATGCCCTGGACCTGCACCAGCACCCGGCCATCGTCGCACCTGATCGCAGCTTGCCTGCCCGGGCAGCAGCCTGGCTGCGCGATGCTGTGGCAAGCCTTTTGCCAGCGGCTGGGCTGCCCGATCTCGAACCGGACCCGGAAACGGAAATGCTGCGCAGCCGTCTGAGCGCTGCAGCAGCCCTGAGCGATGACATCGACGTGCGCCGCGAAGGCCGCAGCGCCGTGTTCCGCATCCGCTTCTTTTCCACCGACCCGGTGCTTGCCGCCGATGTGGTCAATGCCTATGCGCAGGCGTTCGTGTCGGATCAGCTGATCGGCAATGTCGAGGCCTCGGCGCGGGTGCTCGACTGGCTGCAAGACCGCTTGCAGGTGATCCAGCAGGATGCCACCATGGCTGCCCTGCAGGCCGAAGAGTTCCGCGCCCGCAGCGGGCTGATGACGGTTTCGGGCGAAACGCTGGCGATGCAGACCATCGCGGCGCTCAATACCGATCTGTCCGCAGCCACCGTGCAGCTGACCCGTGCGCGGGCCCTCGCCAGCGTCTATGCCGCGCTGAAGGATCTGGATCCGGCGCGTTTCGTCGAGACGGGCGCCGCCGGGGCGCGATTGGCCGATGCGGCCGAGGTCGCTGACGGGCATGGGCGGTTGCAAGCGTTGTTGCAGCGTCGCGAGGACGTGGAGCGAGAGCGCGGCCGCGATCATGTCGAGGTTGCCCGGCTGACCACCCGCATCGAGGCCGAGGCGCGCGCCCTGCAGCGGCAGATGGAGCGGTTGCACGCGACCGCGCTGAACGAGGTCCAGGCGCTGGAGGCCGAGGTCGACATGCTGCAGGCGAGCCTCGCCGAAATATCGGAGGCGAATTTGCGCAATGCCCGGGCACGGGTGGAATTGCAGTCGTTGGAACGTCAGGCCGAGACCTTCGAGGCGCTCAACGAGACCTATCTGCTGCGGCTGCGCGACCTGGAGCAGACCCAGACCTTTCCGGTCACAAATGTCCGGGTGCTGTCGCAGGCGAATGTCCCCGAAGACGCCGTGGCGCCGCGCCGGTCACTGGTCATGGCTGCGATGCTGTTGCTGGGCGGGATTGCAGGCGGCGGACTCGCAGTCTGGCGCGACCGCCGCCTGCAGGCGATACGCAGTCGCGAAGATGTGCAAGAGGTCAGCGGGCTGCCCTTTTTCGGCTACCTCCCTCAATTGACACAGGAAGAGATCGAGGCTGCTGTGCCCGCCGTACCGGCGGCGCGGCCGCGTGGTCGTGGACGCGGCAAGCCGCGCAATGCGTTCGAGCACGGTTTCAACGTCTTGCAACACCCGCATTCGCAGTTCACCGAGACGATGCGCGCCATCCGCATCGGGTGCGAACCCGACATGGCCGAGCGGGCAGGCCATGTCGTCGGTGTCATTTCCCTTTTGCCCGGCGAGGGCAAGACCACCGTGGCCGCCAACCTCGCAGCCATGATGGCTGTGTCGGGGCGCTCTGTCCTGCTGGTGGATGCCGATCTGCGCACCTCGGGACTGACGCGCAGCTTGCGTCAAGGCATGGGCATCGGGCTGCGGAACGTTCTGCAGGAGCGCACGGCGTGGCGGGTGGCATTGCGGCAAGAGCAGAATACCGGATTGCATCTGCTGCCGTCCAATTTTCCGCTCAATGATCCGGATGCAGGCAACATAGCCGCAACATCCGGGTTCCGCGAACTGATCGCCGAGGCCCGGATGGATTACGGCCTGACGGTCATCGATCTTGCACCGTTGGGGCCGGTGTCAGATGCGCGCGCCCTGCTGCCGGTGATCGACGGTCTGGTGATGGTGGTGGAATGGGGCCGGATACGCCGCGATGTGCTAGCCGCAGCGCTCGGTGACGAGCCGATGGTGTATGACCGGCTGCTCGGCATCACCCTGAACAAGACCGACATGCGGGCGCTGGGCAAATTTCCCCGCGCCGACGTTATGGGAGGGTACCCTTATGTCGAACCGACACAGGCAGGCTGAACCGCCTTCGGCCCGGATGAACTTCGTCCCCGCTCTGGGGTTTGTCCTTGCACTCGCTGTGGGATCGGGGGCGACGGGCAGTGACGCGCTTGGCGGTTCGTTTCGCGACACCTTCGCCACGCTGGATCACGAGCGCTGGTACATCTCGGACGGGTGGAGCAACGGACCGCACCAGAACTGCCTCTGGTCCGAAACGGCCGTGGCCCATGCGCCGGGTCGGCTCGGGCTCTATTTTCTAACGGGACGCGATGCTGACGCGCATCACCGCTGCGGCGAGATCCAGACGCGCAGCCGCTTCGGTCATGGCACCTTCGAGGCAAGGGTGCGCACCGACACGGGCAGTGGCCTGAATGCGGCGTTCTTCACCTATATCGGCCCGGTCCATGGCGAGCGCCACGACGAGATCGATTTCGAGGTGCTGACGGGCAAGCTGCACGAGGTCACGGTCAACACTTATGTGGATGGCGAGCCCCGGCACGGCGCGACGCCTGACTTGCCCGCCCCCGCCGACGCGGCCTTTCATGTCTTTTCCTTCATCTGGGAGCCCGACCGGTTGCGATGGTTCGTGGACGGCGTTCAGGTTCACGAGGCAACGGCGCAGCCACTGCCCGAGCGGCCGCAGAAGATCTATCTCAGCCTGTGGGGCAGCGACACCCTTACCGACTGGATGGGGCCTTTCGACCCACCGGACCGGCCCATCAGGATGGACATCGACTGGGTCGCCTACACAGCGCTGGGCGAGCCCTGCCAGTTCGCAGGATCCGTGCTTTGTGTCCATGCGGCGGAGTAAACGATCATGGCGCGCTACCCCCCAAGACGCATGGACGTTCAGCCGGACCCGGGTCAGCGTCAGGGACGTGCGGCCGCGACCAGGACAGGACGCGGTGTAGTCCGGGCAGGCGCAGCGACTGTGGGCCTTGAAGGGGGTGGCCACGGGACGGGCGGGCATGGGCCCGCCGGATGGGGCGGTCGAACGGTCGCCCCATACCGGGCGCGCAGAGCGGCGTCGATCGTCATCTGCCCTAACGCGCTTCTGGCCGCGATCTGCCTGACTGCGCTGGTCTTCGTGTCGTTTCTCGGGCGGGCAGGAGTGATCATCTTCCTGTTGAGCGGTCTGCTGCTGATCCTGCGCCGGGCGGACGCCTCCTGGCGGGCGATCCATGCGCATGGCTGGCTGCTGCTGCTGCCCCTGTGGTGCGTCGCCAGCGCGCTATGGTCCGAACACCCGGATCTTAGCGCACGGCACGGAACGCAGGTGCTAATCACTTTCGTCATCGCCGCGGGGCTGGCTACACGGTTGTCACCGACAGTGTTTCTCAAGGTGACGCTTCTGGGGCTGACAGTGGCCGGAACAGCCAGCCTCGTGATCGGCGACATGCGTGATGACGGGGTCTGGATCGGTATTTTCGAAAGCAAGAACTACTATGCGTTCACGATGGTGGTGTTGTTGCTGGCCTCCTGCGCGTTGCTGGTCGGTCGCCGGACGCCGATCCGTTGGCGGCTTGCAGGGTTGGGCGGGGCTGGCATGGCCCTGCCGCAGATCGTGATGGCCGAATCCCTTGGCGCAGCCATCGCTGCGCTGGCGGCACTGGGGACGGCCGTGGTGGTGCTGCACGTCCAGAACCTGCCCCCGCCGCGGCGCGCAAGGCGGATGGCGCTTCTGGCGGCGGTCGGGCTGGGCGCCGCTGGTGCGGCGCTGTCGCTTCACCAGACAATCGTGAGCGCGGTGATCGATCTGACCGGCAAGGACCCTACGCTTACAGGCCGGACCGACCTGTGGGCGGCGGCATTGGATGAGATCAGACACGCGCCATGGCTGGGAACCGGCTATCGGGGGTTCTGGGTGCAGGGAAACGCGCTGGCCGAGGCGTTGTGGGTGGAGTTTCACATCCCCTCGCGCTCGGGGTTCAACTTTCACAACCTGTTTCTGGAAAGTGCGGTCGAGATCGGCCTTGTGGGGGCTGCCCTGCATCTGATGCTGCTGGGGGCCGCCCTGATCCTGTGCTGCCGCTGGCTGCTGTCGACGGGCGATGCGCCCGCTGTTTTCTTCTTCACCGTGGTGACGTTCGTGGCCATCCTGGCGATGGTCGAGGTGCCGGTCTTCTCCGAATTCCAGATGCTGACGGTCGCAGTGCTGGCTGGTCTCGTCTATGGCCAGCGGGCCGTTCGGGAATTGTCGATATCGCGACCTGCCCCAAGCGTGGAGGCACCGGCATGAAGGACGCTTCGACCAGCGTGCGTTGCAGCGACGCGGATGCCGGAGCGCCGGGTGCCGGTCCCGTGCGAGATGTGGTCGGGACGGAGCAGCACGACCCCGCGCCGCGCCTTGCAGAGCGACCCACAGCGCGCCCTGGTACTACAGCAGCCATCGACCCGGCCGAGGCGCTGGCTGTCCTGCGTGCCCTCGGCCAGTCAAAGCCGCCGCGCCATGTCTATGTTGATTTCGACTTCACGCTTTGCGGCCAAAGCTCGACTGACCTGTTCCTCGCACAGGCCCGCCCGGCGGCGTTATACCTGCCGCTGTTCCGGCTCTTGGGCGCGGTGCTGCGCATGGTGCTTCCGGCGGGCGCCGCGCGGCGCTGGGTCGATCCGCTGAGGTTGTGGATCGGCCTGCTGCTTTGCCCCTGGATGATCATGAGCTTTCGCAGGCGCGCGCAGTCGCTGTTTCGCGCATATCGCAACCAGCGGCTTGTGACGGCGCTGGACGCCATTTCCGTGCAACGCATCACCATCGTCTCTTTCGGCTGCGATTTCGTCCTCCGCACCTTGCTCAGGGGATCGCGGCTGGAAGCCGCCCGGCTGGTGGCGCCGGGGCTGCACCGCATGGTGCGGGATCGCCGTGCGGGCAAGCTTGCCATGCTGCGCCGGGCCGGGGCGATGCCCGATCGGGCGCGGGACCTGGCCATCACCGATTGCGACCGGGACGACGCGGATCTTCTGGCCTATCTACGTCACGGCTTTCTGGTGCGCTGGCCGCCATGCGCGCGACCGAACCCCATGGCCATGGCCTATATCCCATTCGCCTATACCGCACGGGTCAAGCGAAGCCCCGGCTTCCTGGTCAAGCAGATCCTGCTCGAGGAATTGCCGATCGTGCTGCTTCTGTTCGGCCTTGCTGCGTTGCCGGGCGACGGGCGCGTTCTCCTGGCGCTGGTGCTGCTGTTTCTGTCCTACATGACCGTGTACGAGATCGGTTATGCCGACAACGATCGGGTCGGAGAGCGCAGCGAAGCCGCACCAAAGCTGTCGCCGCAATTCCCCGCCTACCGCGATTATGTCCACCCGCTATCGGCGTGGGTCTGGTCGCTGCTGTTCGCAGTCGTCGCGCTCGCGGTCATGGGCGAGGCGGGGCGCGCTGCAGCTTATGCGCGGGCCGGTTTCGCCGTGCCGGACACGGCAATCCATGAATTTGCAGTACTTCTTTCGGGCTGGATGGGCTGCGTTCTGCTGGGGGCTTTGCTGTTCGCCGGCTTCAACCGGGCGACATTGTTCTGGCGCGTGTTCCTGTATCTTTCTCTTCAGACCGGCAAGATGCTGTCCCCGTTGATCTTCTTTCCGCTGGGGCCCGCCGGTGCTGTCCTCTTCATGGCCCATCTGGTGCGGATGTGGGCGCCCTATGCGATCCGCCGCTGCGGCGGCGATTTCGAGCGCACATCGAGCCAGTTCATAAGGCTGGCCTTTTTCCTGTCGTTCCTGCCGCTTGTCGCGTTCGCAGCAGGTGACCTGTCGATCCTGCTGGGATGGGAGGTGGCTGTCATGCTGGCGTTTTGTACATTGCGGTCCGGCCCGGAACTGCGCCGGATCCTCACACGCTCAAGGACAACCGATGACCCAGCACAGCTTTGAAAGCGCAGTGCGTTTCGCGCGCATGCGGCGTCTTTGCAGGCACGTGCCTGGTGGCTCTCGCTCAGTCCGGAAGCGCGGATGGACGCTTCGGAATTCTGCCACCAACCTCTGTCCGCAGGCTGGGGTCGCGGCGATCGGGGCGAAGCGCCTGCCGCCGTGCAGGTTCTCTCGCGCCGGGCCAAAAAACAAACAGGATAAGCACTGCGAGATACAGAAGCTGGGCAACCACAAGTGTTGCTACGGCCATACCGACCACCATAGCCCAAGAGCCGCCCAGCCCCCAAGTGGCGGCACCGACGGCGACCGTGCAAATGACTGCTGCAGCAAGAAACAGACCAATGTGCATTTCCATTACCCGCCTCGCCATGCCGCGCCGCTTCGCCAGACAGGCGCGCTGGGTGGAGCCACGCTAGAAAGTGTCATGGTGGAAATCGCCAAATTGACAGATGTTATTGGTAACACTCCGCGCCCCGCCAATCAACGCATGATCCCTGCTGCCCCGACCCGCAGGCATGTTCACGCTGATCGCCATGGGCGATCGGTCGCAGCCGGTTTGCGGGTCGCCGGGTCGGGGATCGCGGGGCCGCGTCTTTCGGCAAGAGCCGTCGCGTGGTGCTTTGACCGGACGCTGGTCGATGCTGGACAGGTCATGACGGGAGGGCAAAATGCGCGACGACGGATGTGATCATTGGCCTGCGAATTCAGGGCCTCTGGCTTTCGGGGTCTGCACCTTTCGCAGACCGGCTCTGGCGTGGACGCTGCAGAGCCTGGCTGCGCAAACCCTTCTGCCAAGGACCCGCTGCTGCGTCATCGTTGCAGACAATGACGACACGCCGTCTGCCCGCCCGCTTGTCGAGGCCGCAAGCCGCGCCGCGTCACTGCCCATGCACCATGTCCACGCACCCGCCCGGAATATCTCGGTGGCGCGCAACGCGCTGCTGGATCGGGCGCATATCCTCGGAGCCGAGTTTCTGGCGATCATCGACGACGATGAGATCGCCACCCCCGACTGGGCGCGGGTCCTGCTTGCGAACATCGCGACGACTGGTGCCGATGCTGTGCTGGGCCCGGTCGTGGCAGTGTATGGTCCAACCGCCCCGGGGTGGATGCGGCGCGCTAAGCTGCACGACACCGGGCCAGTGATCCAGCGCGATGGCCGGATCATGACCGGCTACACCGGCAACGTGATCCTGCGGCTGAGCAGCCCGCACGTGCAGGGCCGTCGCTTCGATCCGGGCCTGGGGCGCAGCGGCGGCGAGGATGACGTGTATTTCAGTGGCCTTGTGCGCGATGGTGGCACGATCGGCTTCGCCCCTGCTGCGGTGGTGTACGAGGACGTACCCCCCGAACGCGAACGACTGTGGGTCCTCTTGTCCCGCCATTACCGCGCCGGACAGGTCCATGGCCGCCTGACAGCCTCTGACCGGTTGATGCCCCGGCTCATGCTGTTTGCGCAGGCGGGTGCGAAGGCCGCTGTCCTGATGGCCGGAGCCGGGATTGCGGCCATGCTTCCGGCGCGACGGACGCGCGCCCTGATGCGCGCTGCGCTGCATCTTGGGGTGTGTTCGCATCTGCTCGGCGTCCGGAATCTGGAAATCTACGGCTCATCGGCCTGATTTTTCGCCCACCTGCCAATCACCTGACAGTCCATCATTGCGGGACTGCGCGCCTGCATAGCCGCGCGTTTCTGTTCGAAGACCTGCCCAAATTCAGGCGCGCGTGCGACTGAAGACACAAAGCGGGGCGGAAAAAACTTGTCCGG
>PXES01000330.1 GCA_003564655.1 Paracoccaceae bacterium | reverse complement strand
GTGGACCAGGCATTGCCCGGGTCGATCCCCATTTCTTCGGTCGCATCCTCGAAACGGCAGTCGCCAAGGCCCCGCAAAACGATATTCGGCCCCGCGCGCAGCACGAAAAGATCGAGCACCCCGTCATTGTCGAGATCGATCGGATAGGCCCCGGTGACGCCGTGCAGCTCGATCTCCTGCGCAGCGAACTCCATCCCGCCCTTGTTGCGCAGCAGGCGCGAAGGCCCTTCGCCCCCGGCGAGGAACAGATCTGGGAGACCGTTGTCGCTGCAATCGAAGGCCGCGACCCCGCCGCCGACGAAATGCTCCCACCCGCCTGCATAAACATGCGCCGGGATCCGGTCGCCCAGGTCGGTGAAGCGTGGCGGCTCGGCCAGCGCCGGACCGGCGGCGAGCGCAAGCGCGAGGGCGGCCCTCATGCGGAAAGCGGCGGCCGGGCGGGCTGCGCGCCAAGCAACGCCTCGGTCAACTGCCCCAGCGCCAGCGCCACGGCCCCCTGCGCCCAGACCAGATCGCCCCAGGCGTGGATCTCGACCCGCACGGGCGCGCGGGCACCGGTCAACGTCATCGCCTGCATCTCGGCCAGCACTTCGCGCTCATATAGGTAGTCGAACTGCATGCGCCCGCCCGAGAGGATGATCACCTCGGGGTCGAAGATCTGCGCGACATTCGACAGGCCCAGCGCGAGAAAGCGCCCGGCGCGGCGGAAGATCGAGAGCGCCGCCTCGTTGCCGCGCCGCGCCTCGGCGAACAAATCCTCGAGCAGCGCGAGCGGGCTTTCGGCGAGGCTGGCATGCTGGTCGAGCGCGGTCGCGGCCTCGCGCGCCAGCGCGTAGTCGGCGACATAGGCCTCGAGGCAGCCGCGCTTGCCGCAGCGGCACAACGCCCCGTCAAGCTGCACCTTGGTGTGGCCAAGTTCCATCCCCAGCCCGCGCGCGCCGCGATAAAGCTGGTTGAACAGCACCAGCCCCATGCCCACGCCATGCTCGATGGTGACCACTGCGAAATCCGACGTGCCGCGCCCGCTGCCGAACCACAGCTCGGCCAGGGTCAGCAGGTTGGCATCGTTGTCGATATGGACGGGCAGACCCAGCGCGGCCTCGAACTGCGCGCGCAACCCGTGACCGGGCGCATCGAGCATGGGCGACCAGGGCACATCGCCGCTTGCATGATCGACCATCCCGGCCATGCCCAGCCCGATGCCGCTGATCTGCGCACGCCCCATGCCCTGCTGCGCAAGAAGCTGGTCGATCAGGGCGCGGGCCTCGGCCACCAGCATCGGCGCGCTCTTGCGGATCGGACGAGTGGGCAGGGTCAGATCGGCGATCCGACGCCCGGCGAAGTCGCTCAGCACCGCCGTATGGCGCAGATCACCGAGTTTGACGCCGATGACATGATGCGCCTCGGCTGCGACCTGCAGCGCGACGGGCGGGCGACCGCGCCCGGTGCGCGGGCTGTCACTCTCGAACGGGTCGGAGGCATCAGTCTCGCGCAGAAAACCTTCGGCGATCAACTCGGCGGTGACGGCGCTGACCGAGGCACCGCTGACACCAAGAGCGCGGCCCATCTCGGCGCGGGTTGTGCTGCCCTGGGCGCGCACATGCTCGAACAGCACCTGGCGGAGTGGGCGGGGCTGGCTTCCGGGGGCCGTTGCGCCTGCGGCAAGCAGCGGTCCACAGCCTTGTGACAAGGCGTCAGGCAGGGCCGCGCGTGTCGGTCCTTCGGGCGCTGTCATCCTGGCCTCCCTTCCAAGATTAAATTTGCACGCCAAAGTATATAAGCGTGCATAAGGGCTGATACGCAAGGCTTTCCGTGAAATGAACGAATTTTCTGCGCCGAGCGGTCGGTGTGCCGCCATTTTAAATTTGACAGCTAAAGAATTTATGGCATCATTAACTTGTCGGGATCGGCAAGAGTCGGCCCGGTCACGTTCAGGGAGGACTACATGAACAGAATTCTGACCGCAGCGATTGCTGCGACCGTCGGCTTTGGCTCTGCCGCCTGGGCCGATTCGCTGACCATCGGGGTAAGCTGGTCGAACTTTCAGGAAGAACGCTGGCAAACGGACGAGGCCGCGATTCGCGCCGCCCTTGACGAGGCCGGCGCGAACTACGCTTCTGCCGACGCGCAATCCTCGTCGTCCAAACAGCTCTCCGATATCGAGAGCCTGATCGCGCAGGGTGTGGATGCCCTGATCGTGCTCGCGCAGGATGCGGCTGCCATCGGCCCGGCGGTCGAAGCCGCGGCGGATGAGGGCATTCCCGTCATCGCCTATGACCGGCTGATCGAGGACAGCCGCGCCTTCTATCTGACCTTCGACAATGTCGAGGTGGGGCGCATGCAGGCGCGCGCGGTGCTGGAGCAGCAGCCGACCGGCAATTACGTGATGATCAAGGGCTCGCCCACTGATCCGAACGCGGATTTCCTGCGTGGCGGCCAGCAGGAAGTGCTTCAGGACGCGATTGACGCAGGCGATATCACCATCGTTGACGAGGCCTACACCGATGGCTGGTTGCCCGCCAACGCCCAGCGCAACATGGAGCAGATCCTGACCGCGCAGGATAACAACGTCGATGCGGTCGTGGCGTCGAATGACGGCACAGCAGGCGGCGTGGTTGCCGCACTGACCGCGCAGGGCATGGATGGCATCCCGGTCTCGGGTCAGGATGGCGACCATGCGGCGCTGAACCGGATCGCACTTGGCACGCAGACGGTTTCCGTCTGGAAGGACGCGCGTGATCTGGGCCGCGCAGCGGGCGAGATTGCCGTGCAACTCGCCGGTGGCACCGCGATGGCGGACATCGAGGGGTCCGAGATGTGGACCTCGCCGGGCGGCACCGAGATGGTGTCGATGTTCCTCGAGCCAGTGCCGATCACCGCGGACAACCTGTCGCTGGTGGTTGATGCGGGCTGGATCACCCAGGAAGCGCTCTGCCAGGGCGTCAGCGGCGGCCCGGCCCCCTGCGACTGATCGCCAGGGAACTGACAGCGGGGCGTGCGGCGTACTGCCGCCGCCCCACCCCTGCGCGACGGCAGGACAAGCCCCGAGGACAGGCTGATGAGCACCACTGACACTGAAAAGGACGCCGGTACCAAATCCCGGCGGCGCGCCCGGCTGACCGACACGCTGGAAATCGACACGCGGCTGCTGGGGATGATCGGGGCCTTTGTTGCCGTTCTGGTCGTGTTCAACATTCTGACCGACGGGCGGTTCCTCACTCCGCGCAACATCTTCAACCTGACGATCCAGACCGTCAGCGTGGCGATCATGGCCACGGGCATGGTGTTCGTCATCGTCACCCGCCATATCGACCTGTCCGTGGGCGCGCTGCTGGCCACCTGTTCGGCTGTGATGGCGATGATGCAGACGGCGTGGCTGCCGCAATATCTGGGCCTGCCGCTGGGCCATCCGATGATCCCGTGGCTGGCCATCCTCGCGGGCATCATCGCGGGCGGGCTCATCGGGGCGTTTCAGGGCTGGCTGACGGGCTACATGATGATCCCGGCCTTCATCGTCACGCTGGGCGGGCTGCTGGTCTGGCGCAATACCGGCTGGTATCTGACCAATGGCCAGACCATCGGGCCGCTGGACCCGACCTTCCAGATGTTCGGCGGCATCAACGGCACGCTGGGGGCGTTCTGGTCCTGGGTCATCGGGATTGCCGCG
The DNA here is from genome assembly GCA_003564655.1 of Paracoccaceae bacterium. Taxonomy (GTDB): domain Bacteria; phylum Pseudomonadota; class Alphaproteobacteria; order Rhodobacterales; family Rhodobacteraceae; genus Roseinatronobacter. The sequence continues at coordinate 1,451 of PXES01000330.1, read as the reverse complement.
ACGCTTGCGGCACTGGCGGGGCTGTGGCTGTCGCGGCGCGACAAGCAGCGCCATGGTTTCATGGTCAAGCCGCTCTGGGCCGAGGTCGCGCTGGGCGCGATCATCAGCGGCGCGATCCTGGGCTTCATCGCGATCCTGAATTCCTATGAAGTGCCCGCCGCCCGCCTGCGCCGCCAGTTCGAGGCACGCGGCGAGGTCATGCCCGAGGGCTATACCGAAGCTTACGGCCTGCCGATCTCGGTGCTGCTGCTGATCGTCGTGGCCGTGGTGATGACCGTCATCGCGCGCAAGACGCGGCTGGGGCGCTATATCTTCGCCACCGGCGGCAACCCGCAGGCGGCCGAGTTATCGGGCATCAACACGCGGCTGCTGACGGTCAAGGTGTTCACCATCATGGGCGTGCTCTGCGCGATCTCGGCGGTGGTGGCGTCGGCCCGGCTGACCAACCACTCGAATGACATCGGCACGCTGGACGAGTTGCGCGTCATCGCTGCTGCCGTCATCGGGGGCACGGCGCTCGCAGGGGGGATCGGCACGATTTATGGCGCGATCCTCGGCGCGCTGATCATGCAGTCGCTGCAGTCGGGGATGGCGATGGTCGGGGTCGATGCGCCGTTGCAGAATATCGTTGTGGGCTCGGTTCTGGTGCTCGCCGTGCTGATCGACATCATCTACCGCCACCGCACAGGGAAGGGATAGCGTCATGACGCCACTTGTGGAAATGCGCAACATCTCGATCGCCTTTGGCGGCGTGCAAGCAGTCGATGACGTGTCGATCGACCTGCACGCGGGCGAGGGGGTGGGGCTTCTAGGCCATAACGGGGCCGGAAAATCGACGCTGATCAAGATCCTGTCGGGCGCCTACAAGGCCGATAGTGGCGAGATCCTGATCGACGGCAAAAAGGTCGAGATCAATTCTCCCCGCGACGCCCGCGCCCATAACATCGAGACGATCCACCAGACGCTTGCGCTGGCCGACAACCTGCCCGCGCCCGCGAACCTGTTTCTGGGCCGCGAATTGCGCACCATGTTCGGGTTTCTGGATGACAGCCGCATGGAGTCCGAGACACGCAAGATCATGGCGCGGCTCAATCCCAATTTCAAGAAAGTGGTCTCGCCAGTCAGCGCGCTCTCGGGCGGGCAGCGCCAGTCGGTCGCGATTGCCCGCGCAGTCTATTTCAACGCGCGCATCCTGATCATGGACGAACCCACGGCCGCACTTGGCGTGCACGAGACCAAGATGGTCGCCGATCTGATCATGGAGTTGAAGGCGCAGGGGCTGGGCATTTTCCTGATCAGCCACGACACGCGCGAAATGATGTCGTTGTGTGACCGGGTGTCGGTGATGAAGAACGGCCAGCTTATCGGCACCGAACGGGTCGAGGATGTGAGCGAGGATGACATCCTGTCGATGATCATTCTCGGCAAGAAGGCGCCAGAGGCCGTCTGAT
>PXES01000280.1 GCA_003564655.1 Paracoccaceae bacterium | reverse complement strand
TGGCCGCCGACGATCTCCTGCGCCCGGATGAGGGCATGACGGATGAGCTCAGAGGGCTGAGCGCGGCGCTGAATCGGGTCGGCAACAACGTGAACCAGGTCGCACGCCGTCTGAACGAGGCGAAGCTCAAGGGAGAGCGGCTGCCCTACACCCCTGCCAGCCATGCGGAGATCCGTGACCTCGCGGTACTCGTCTTCGATATGGCCGATCAGATACAGGAGATGTTCCGCGCGCGACGTCGGGCTTTGGATCTCGAGGTCACCAAGGCCCTTGCCGGTCTGGCACGGCAGGGAGCCGAGCATGGCGCGGAGTGAAGCGCGCGGCGTCAGCCCCGCTCTCTTCGATCGCGACTGGAGCCGGGTCTCGGGCAGCTGGCAGGGGCTGGCCAGGAATGCCCAGATGGTCCGGGCAGCGCGCGGCTACTCGCCGGCCATCTTCAAGCCGATCTCGAAAGGCGGGTGCCACACCGGCGCGCAGCTGAAGGCCCAGCTGACCTACCTCACGACCAAGTCGAGCCACATCCTCGACAGCCGCGGCACCCATGATGGCAAGAAGACCCTGACTGAGGCCGAGATTGACCGGGTTGTCCGGCGCTTCGAGAACCAATGGGGCGAGCGGCACAGCCCGAAGCTCGGCAATACATCGCATCTTCTGATGGCCTTTCCCGTGGGCACCAGCGGCGAAGAGGTGCGCGCGATCACCGAGGCGGTGTGCGAGAAGTTCTTTCAAGGTGAGGGGTCGCAATTCGACTATATTGCTGCAATACACCAAGATCGCGCGCATCCACATGCGCATATCATTCTGAACCGCCGCAGCAAGGATGGCGAAATGTTCTTTCTCGGGAAGGATCACCACTTCAACTACGACGCCTTTCGGGCGGCGATGGTTGACGCGGCGCAGGTCCACGGGATCCGGCTCGAGGCGACACGGCGTCTTGACCGGGGGGTCACGACCTACCGCGCCGAGATCGACGAGGTCTACAAGGCACGTGATGAAGGCCGACCGCCCGTCGAGCGCCAGCGCACAGGCGCTGATCTCGCCGCTGCCTTGGAGACGGTGGCGCGCAACGCGCTGACCTATCGGGGTCTGGCTGCCGAAGCGTCCCGGTCGAACTTCGATGACGTGGCCGAGGCGCTCGAGCAGGCCAGCACCATCCTTGCCAGGGGCGGTCAGATCCAATCTGACGGAGCCATCTTCATGTCCCAAGACGAAACAGCGTTTGACACGCTGATCACCGAGTTTTCTCAGAACATCCGCCAGATCGAGGCTGCGATTGATCGCGCGCCGGCGGCCGAGCGGCCGGAGATCGAGCGCAAGCTCACCGATGTGCTGGCCTCCGTTGCGCATCTCAATCCGCTCGGGGACCGCTCGGCCGCGCTCCTCGACGCACCATCGCGGGACGGCGTCTATGCCCGGGCCAACATGCGCGAGGACCAAATGGGTCGTCTCGACGACGATGCGGTCAAGGCACGCCTCACCGAGGCGCTGCAAGGCACGGGCATTGATCCCGAAGCCGTGGCCGCCCGCATGCGCGAGGGGGCCGGCAATGCCGCGCTCGAACGGCAATGGCTGGCGCAGGATGTGCGCGCCATCGCTAAAGCGGGCGATCTCGACTTGGAGAAGGGCGAGGACCGCGAGGAAGCGCTGGACCGGCTGGAAGCCGTCCATGTCCGTCTGGGCGACACCCTGACCGATGCGCGCATCTTGCGGGCCGTTGATGAGGTGGACGACACCAAGGATGACCCGGTTGCCCTGGCCGAACGGGTGACACTGCCTGAGCGCCAGAGCGCGACGGGCGAACCTGACATCTTCGCCGCGTCCGAGCGCCGGGATTTCCAAGACCTCGTTGCCCAGTTCCGCCGGACGGATTTCGACCATCCCTTCTCGGACGACCCAAGCGTGCGCCGGGCCGGTGCTGTCGAGGTGAACGAGGCCCGCGCCGCCTTCAACGCCTTCGCGCAGCGATCGCCCGATCATGCCGAGCTGGCCTCGATGGCCTGGGACAAGATCACCGACAGCCGCAAACCGCAGGAATTCGCCGTCGAGGAAAAGGACCGCAGGCTCCACGCGGGAGATATGGACCTGGCCCTGCGCCATCCTTCGGATGATCTTGGGCCCATCACGGAAGACGCGCGCACCCTCGCCCGCTACCGCGCGGAAATGCCGGATGACGCGTTCGGGGCAGCCGTGCAGAAAGAGATCAACCAGCTGCGCGCCATGGGCGCCTCACGCGCCTATATCAGCGAGCGGAGCTTCGACATCGAGGACAAGGCCCGGCAGGATTATGCTGAGCGCCGCTTCATGGCCGAGACTGCCCCGGATGTGTTGACCTACCTGCAGCGGGCCGAAGCCGAGGATGTGAAGCCGCTCACCGAGACGGATGGGCAGCGCCTCGCCGCCCAGATCGACCGCAACCTCACGCCGAACGCGGTGACTGCCTTGCGTGCTGGCCATGCAGATGCACTGGAAAAGTTCACCGAGCATCCGCTGCGGCAGCTGGAGCTTGCGAAAGCCTATCTGGAGAGCAGCGAGGTGACGGCCCATGGCCCAGCCATGGAGCGGGTGCTGGATGCCCTGGCCGATGAACAGATCGAGGCACAGCGTGCCCGCCATGCGGCAGCCCACGGCGAAAAGGGGATCACCCATGGATAAGGGCAAGATCGCGGGTGGCATCTTGAGCCTGACCCTGATTGGCCTTGCCATCGGCTATGTCGTGGCCACGGGGTATCTCATCCTGCGCTATGGGTTGTCGACCGAGCGCATCGATTTCACCTTGCTCGCACGGGAATACCGCGCACTGGGGTCCAGCGCCCCGCGCGACTTTGTCTGGGTAAACCTGATCTTTGCTGTGTTTGGTCTGGCGGCGTTTCTGCTCAGCATCACGCTTCTGGGTGAGGCGCTGACCCGCTTCGGCACGACGCATTGGCAGACCCGGGGCGAGATGAAGCGCAACGGCTTCTTCGCCAAGCCGGGCGGCGGCTTCCTTCTCGGCAAGCTCGGCGCTCCGAAATCGAAGCGCCCCTTCCTAGTTTCCAAAACCTTCCCGCATGCGCTGATCGTGGCGCCCACGGGCCGAGGCAAGGGCGTGGGCTTCGTGATCCCGAACCTGCTCACTTACAAAGGCTCGGCCGTGGTGCTTGACGTGAAGGGGGAGAACTTCCGCGAGACCTCGCGCCTCCGTGCCGGCATGGGCGACAAGGTGTTCCGTTTCGCGCCAACTGACTGGGACCGCCCGACACACCGCTACAACCCGCTGGCCCGTATTGCGGCCATGACCAATCCCGACCGGCAGCAGATGGAGCTGAAGCTCACCGCCAAGCTCTTCCTGCAGACCGACAACGAAAAGCTGAGCGGCCTCCTGGCAGGCGGCATCGATCTCTTCGTGGCGGCCGGTCTTCTGGCCTTCGAGCGTGGCGTGCCGACCATTGGCGAGATCTACCGCATCACCGCCTCGGGGGGCGACAAGCAGAAGGAATACCTCAAGCGCGCGCATGAGGTGAAGAACACCTCGGCCAAGCTGATCTTCGAGCGCATGGCCTCGACCAACAACGACACACTGACCTCCTACCTGTCGCTCCTGATGACTTCGGGTCTCGACACATGGAACAACCGCGCCATCGACGCGGCCACCGCGACCTCGGACTTCTCCTTCCGGGACATCCGGCGCCGCCCGCACGCCATCTATCTCGTGGTCGAATCCGAGATGATCCGCCCGCTTGCCCCGCTGATCCGGCTCTTTTTCTCGGACCTGATCGCCTCGCTGCAGGCGCAAGAACCGGGGGACGATGAGCCTTGGCCCGTGATGATCATGCTCGACGAGTTCGACAGGCTGGGGAAGATGCCGATCGTCGCTGAAAGCATCAAGACGCTGCGATCCTTCGGCGGAAATCTGGCCATTGTCACCCAGACCATACCGGCGCTGGACGAGATCTATGGCGAGAACACCCGCCGGTCGCTTCAGGGTTGCGCGGGCGTGAAGCTCTACCTCCCCCCGTCCGAGCAGAAGACGATCGAGGAGCTGAGCCAGGCCGTGGGCAAGACCACCAAGCGCGTGATCACCCGCTCCCGCGCGGTCGGCCGCAACCCGTTCGAGGGGCGCAGCGTTTCCGAGCGGACCGAGGACACCCCGCTCCTGACCGAGGACCAGGCCCGGCGCATGGACCTCGACGAGGTGATCCTCGTGATCGACGCGCAGATGCCGATCCGGGCGCGGCGGATCAAATACTTCGAGGACCCGGCGCTGAAGGTGCTTCACGCCGGCCAGGCGGGAAGTTTCCCGTACCCCGATGAGGACGGGGTTCGGCGGGATCGGCAGATGACCGAGACGCGGGAGACCGTGGAGAAGCTGAAGCAGGAGTTGCAGGAGGTGCGGGCGGCTGCGGGGGCTCAGGGAGCTGCAAAGGTGCCAGCTGAAGGGCCACCCAAGGAGCCACGTCATCCAAAACCTGAAATCGTAGGTCGGGCGCGTGGCCGAGCGGCCCGATCTGGTGCGGGTAGTGCCGGGGGAAGTCAATTGGCCTTCGACCCGGTAGCACTCGGGCTGAAGGAGGCAGATAAGACCAAGCTGGCGGCGGCGGTTCAGACGACCCGGGCGATCATTGCCGAGTATGCGTGACCGGCCCAAAGCTGCCGGTCGAGCGATCTCGGGGCATCCCCTGAAGCGGTCGTTCGGTCGCTCGATGACTGTTTCTTCGTGCCGACATTTGGGCTGACCCGCATCTGGGATAGAACACTTATCATCCGTGTTGCGAAAGCGATTGATGTATCGCCATCAATCACTCTGTGATGTCGGAGATCGCTGACCGGTCGTCCGGGGCAGTCAAACCGAGGCGGATCTGCTTTTCCACCTCGATGATCGCGAAGAACACTGCGCCGACCCCGACAATCAGCAGACCATCGGTCAGCGGCACCGACGCTGTGCCAAAGATACCCTGTGCCAGCGGCAGGGAGGTCACGACGACTTGCGCCGGCACCACGATGGCCAGACAGATCCACACCGCTTTCGTGCCGCGGATCGCGGCCCAGGTCAGCGACGTGCTGCGAAGGTTGCGAATGAAAAAGAGATAGAAGATCTCCAGCACCACGACCATGTTCATGGCGATGGTCTGGGCCAGCGCAAGGTCATGCCCCTCGTTCTTGGCATA
>PXES01000063.1 GCA_003564655.1 Paracoccaceae bacterium | reverse complement strand
GCCCGCGCGCGCGATCACTTCGAGCACCCGGATCCCGCCTTCGGGGATCGGGAAGGTGCCGGTGCCGATATCGCCGATCACCGACACGCGCGAGAAATTCTGCTCGACGATCTCGACCGAGACTTCGGGCTCGATGGCGCGGTCGGCGAGGCGTTCGCGGATGATGTTGCCGACCTCGGTGGGGGTGCGCCCGCGCACTTCGACCGTGCCCGCGAAGGGCACGCTGATGCGCCCGCTCTCATCGACGCGCTGCGCGGGCAGCTGCACGAAATTGCCCGGCCGCGCGCCCGCATCGGCAGGCAGGAACAGCCCGCCGGTCTGGCTTTCGAAGACCGTCACGCGCACCACATCCCCGGGCCCGAGGCGAATGGGCGGGGCGGCCTGACGCGCCGCCGCGCCGAAGCTGCGAAACTCCGCTTCGGCATCGCGCGACAGGAACGGCAGGCGGGCGCGGGTGACATCGACCAGGACATAGTCGTAGCCCAGCGTGCCCTCCTCGTTTGGCAGCGACGCGCTCGCCCTTTGCGAGACTGTCTGGCTGTAGGGGCCGTCGCCGGGCAGCAGGCCGCAACCAGAAAGGGTGATCGCCAGAACGGCCGGTGTCACGACCCGGAGAGTGGAATTCACGGTGCTGCCCCTCTTGGCTTGAATATGCCTTTGACGGGATTGCTAGCAAAAATAAACGGGCAGGTGTATCTCTGGCGCGGAAACGGCGGCGCTTTTTGTCGCGGCTGCGCCCCAGTTGTTGCAGGGGGGATACAGTCCCCGCGGAAAACCCGCCGCGCGCGGGTCGCGCGAATACACTCCATGGTTGCGCAAGCGGGGTGATCTGCGCTTCTGTCGGGACGCCGACAAGAGGAGGCCAGAGTGCAGGCCATGCCGCCCCCACCCCCATCTTCCGCGACGATATCGTCCGCACCCGGGCGCGCCGCTGTCCGGGCCGGGCTGCGCCGGGCCCGGCCGGACTATCGCCGGGCCGTGCTGCTGGGTCTGGGCGCCGCGCTGGGGCTGGCGCTGATGATGAACGGCGCCGTCGCCACACCCTATCGCGAGGTCGCGGTGCTCGTGCTGGCGCTGCCCTTGCTGCTGACCCTCGGCGTGCGCATCACGCACGCGCCCACGCGCCGCGCGGTGGGCCTTGCGATGGGCTGCGCGGGGGCGCTCGGGCTGTGGGGGGTGGTGCAGGCCGCGCCCTTGCCCGATGGCTTGCCGGACGCGCTGCATGCGGCGCTGGCCCACCCGGTCTGGACAGAGCTTGCGCAGACCGGCGTCGCAGTGGGGGCGCATGTCTCGGTCGCACCGGTGCAGACGCTTGCGGCGCTGCCTGCGCTGATCGCGCCCTTTCTGGTCTTCGCGGCGATGCTGGTGCTGTGCCAGGGCAAATCCGACGCCCTGTTTGCCTGGAAGATGCTGGCCGCGATCGGGTTGGGGCTTGCAGTGCTCTCGCTCATGCTGGAGCTGTTCTTCGCGGGGCAGCACTTCTTTGCGACCGCCCCGGTCGGGCAGGGCGCGTTCAGCGGGATCTTCGTCAACCGCAATGTCACGGCGGCGTTTCTGGTGCTGGTGGCCACGGCCACGGCGGCCTGGCTGTTCCTGCCCGATCCGCAGCGCCTGCGCCGCGAGCGTGTGGTCGCGCGCGACGGTGTCGACCTGATCGGCCCGTCGCGCGCAGTGCTGGCGGCCCTGCTGTTCCTGCTGGTGATCCTGCTGATCCTGACGCGGTCGCGCGCGGGGGGCGGGGTCGGGCTGGCCGCGCTGACGCTGGGCATCATGGCGGTGGTCGTGCGCGCGCCGGGGCGGCAGGGGGCGGGGCGGTGGCGCGCGCTTCTCAAGTCGGGGCTGGCCGCGCTGATCGGGGTCGGGGTGGTGGTGGCCTTTGGCGAGCCGATGCTGTCGCGGATGGCCACCACGGGCGAGGACGGGCGCTGGTGCGTCTATGCCGCGACCTGGGCCGCGATCCAGGACCGGCCGCTGACCGGGGCGGGGTTCGGCACCTTTGCCGAGGTGTTCCCGCGCTACCGCGACCCCGCGTGTCTGGGCACGCGCGCGATCTGGCTGCAGGCGCATAATTCATGGCTCGAATTCGGCGCGGGCATGGGGCTTGTGGGGGCGGTCGTGTTGGGGGCGGGGCTTCTGGGGCTGACCGGGATGCTGATCCACGGCATCCGGGCGCGCCGGTCGCTGCGCGCGATCCCCGTCTTCGCGCTCATGGCGCTTGTGTTCGTGGCGCTGCACTCGATGGTCGATTTTCCGCTGCAGATCCCGGGGCTCGCGCTTTATTTCGCAGCCCTGATGGGGGCGGGCTGCGCCACGGCCCTGCTGCAGCGGCGCTCCTCGCGCAGGACCACGCGCAGGGCAAGCCGCCGCACATGACAGGGATTCGCCGCCCCGGTCTGCCCCGGTCGGCCCTCCCCGCGCCCGGCGCAGCTTCTGCGGGATTGTCCGGTGCGGCCGCGCAATCGTGACGGGGAAACCCCTCAAATACCCGGCACGACATGCCTGAATTTCAGGCAATCCTGCGAAACTGGTTGACAGAACATTAACAAATCTGGCGCAATTCTTCGGGAATACCACAGAGACGTCAGGATTGGGCCCACTCGACCGACACCCCCCGCATGCATGCTGGGGCGATGCGGTCAGAAAAGGGAGTCGTCAATGCCTTGGCAGGTGCAGAACGCCATCTTTGCGGATCATCCGTCCCGGCGGCCGGCGCGTGGCCTGTCACTGCGGCGCGCGGCACGGTCGCTTGGTGTCCTGTCGCTTGGGGCGTTCTCACTCGGGGCGCTGTCGCTGGGCCTCGCGGCCCCGGCCACGGCCGCCCCGCCGAAACCCGCCGGGGCACACGCGATCGAGGCCGCGCTCACGCTCTCGCCCCGCCGCCCGCTGCTTGCGCATGTGCGGTTCTGCCTGGTCTATGAGGGGCAATGCGACACCCGTCCCGACCGCCGCGACCCTGCCCGGACCGCTGCCGATCACCTTGATGAACTGCGCGCGCTGACGGCCGCGGTCAATGCGGCGATCACGCCCACCCCCGATGCGGGGTTCGACAGCTGGGATATCAATGTCCGCACGGGCGATTGCGAGGATTTCGCGCTGCAGAAACGCGCCGATCTGCTCGCGCGCGGCTGGCCGAGCGCGGATCTGCGCCTTGCGATCACGCGCCTGCCCTCGGGCGTTGCGCATGCCGTGCTGCTGGTGCGGGTGGGGGGCACGGATCATGTGCTCGACAATCTGACCGACCGCGTGCTGCGCTGGGATCAGACAGGGTATGACTATCTGATGGTGCAGGGGCGCGCGGACCCGCGCAGCTGGTATGATCTCGCCCCGGCGCGCGCGGCGCGCAGCGCCGGGCCGACAAGCTGACTGACAAGCTGACCGGGCGGCCGCATGGTTTCGCGCGCGAAACACGATCCGCCAAAATATTGATATAAAAGGTATATTCCGGCCTTGTCGCGGAAAGGCGCGCACGGCGTCAGAACAGCAGCGCCCGGCGCTGGCTGATCCAGCCCTCATGCGGGGCATAGCGATCCGACAGCGCTAGATAGCGCGCGACCTGCGCGGCGTCCTCCCCCAGCGCGCGGCCGATGATCGCGCGGCTGAGCCACAGATCGCCGTTCATCGGCGTGCAGGCCAGCGCCTGCGTGACCGCATCGCGCGTGGCGATGCGCGTGGCGGTCAGGTCGGGGTCGTCACTGGGCAGGAACGGGTTCACGCCCAGATCGCGCGCGCGCGCGTCGCTGGCATAGAGATGCAGAAGCACAGGCGCCCCGCTGCGCAGGACCGCGCAATGCTCGGGTGCGGTGCGCGCCAGAAGCGGCGCGACGCGCGCCAGATCCTCGGGGCGCGCGCGCCCCTGCCGGATCTCTTCGGAGAGCGCCAGATACTCCTGCCAGGTCGCATGGCGCGCCAGCCCGCCCCAGGCCAGCACGACGACCAGCCCCAGCCCCAGCACGAAGATCAGGCGTGACACAAGCCCCATGGCCACCCCTTTCCCCTCCGCGCGCGTGTCAGGTTTCGCGGTAGTAGCGCCCGTAATAGGAGCGGTAGTTCAGATAGCTCTGCGGCCCTTCATAGGCGCGCGCCTTCTTCGGATCGACCATGTTGACGAAGGCGCCATAGCACTTGTCGCGCAGCCGCGGGTCGTGGTTCAGCACGCGGCTGGCCATCTTGCGATGCGTGCCGCCCCATTTGAACACCATGAACACCCCGTCAAGCCGGTCGAGCAGCGCGCGCGCGTCGATCACGGGCCCAAGCGGCGGCAGGTCGACGAAGACATAATCATACTCCTGATCCAGCTGGTCGAGCAGCCGTGTCATCGCCTCGCTGCCGATCAGTTCGGAACTGTGGGCGATGCGGGTCTTGCTGTTGGGCAGGACATGCAGCCCGGTGCCCTGCACCGTGTGGTAGATCTCGCGCCAGTCCCGGTCCTCGAGCAGGATATCGACGAGCCCGGTTTCGAATTCCTTGCCGGTCGCGCGGGTCAGGCCGGGATTGCGCATGTCGCCATCGACCAGCATCACGCGCGCGCCCTGATGGGCCAGCAGATTGGCGAAATTCGCGGCCACGGTGGTCTTGCCCTCGCCCGGGAAGCACGACAGCATGCCGATGCGCGGCGCGCGCGGCTTCTTGCCGTGGCGCAGCGTCAGGCCCATCTTGCCGGTGCGCAGCGTCTCGGCGAACCCCGAGAGCGGCTTGTCGGCGGCAAAGGTCAGCCGCTCGGGCAGCAGCACCACCCGCTTGCCCTGCGCCAGCGCCTCGCCCAGCCGCCCCGAGACCGGCGTGGGGCGTTCCTTGAGCAGCGTGAGCCCGCCCAGATATTCCAGCCCCAGATCGTTGCGGACCTGATCCTCGGTGCGCACCCGGTCATCGCGCCATTCGCGGATGGCGACGAAGCCCATCGCCAGGATGAAGCCCAGCAGCGCGAACTGCCCCTGGATGCGGGTGGCATTCGGCGAGGTCTGCCCGCCGGGCCGCGCCAGATTGAGGATCCGCGCGGAGGAGGTCGGCACCTCGAGCCGCTGGGTCGCTTCCTGGTAGCGCTGCTGGAAGCTTGCATGAAGATTGGCCACGGTTTCGGCGTTGCGCTCCAGCTCGCGCAGCTCGATCAGCTCGGCCATGTCGGCGCTCACACGTTCTCCGGCGCGGCCTTGCGCGGCCTCGAGGCTC
>PXES01000244.1 GCA_003564655.1 Paracoccaceae bacterium | reverse complement strand
CGCGCGACGATCAGCGTCAGGATCGCGCCGGTCACGGCGATCCCCGCGATCAGCGGCACCGACACCTCGGCCCCCGGCCCCTCGCCCTCGACCAGGATCGCGGCACCGATCACCATGGCGGCCGTGCCCCCGATCCCCAGCACCCCGAAAGAGGGCGCAAAGGCCTCGGCGACAAGTAACGCGATCCCCAGCAGGATGAGCCCCGCCCCGGCGATGTTCAGCGGCAGCAGCGCCAGCGCATAAAGTCCCAGAAGCAGGCTGATGCCGCCCACAGTGCCCGGCAGCAGCGCACCGGGGTTCAGCCCCTCGAACAGCAGCCCGTAGACGCCCACCAGCATCAGGATCAACGCCACATTCGGATTGGCAATCAACGACAGGGCCTGCGTGCGCCAGTCGGGGCCGATCTGCTCGAGCGTCAGGTCCTGGGTGTCGAGGATCACCTCCTCGCCCCCAATCTCGACAGTCATGCCATGCGCCTGTTCCAGCAGGTCGGGCACATTCGAAGCGACGAAATCGATCACGTTCTCCTCGGCGGCCTCGGACGCTGTCAGGGTCGCGGCCTCGCGCACTGCGCGTTCCGCCCAGTCGGCATTGCGCCCGCGCAGTTCGGCCAGCCCGCGGATGAAGGCGACCGCGTCGTTCAGCGCCTTGGCCTCGCCCGCCGACATGCCAGAGGGGCGGTCCTCGGCCCCGGAGTCGCCCCCGCCATTCCCGCCATTCCCGCCATTCTCGTCACCGTTGCCATTCTCGTCCTCGGGCAGGTCGAAGGGGCTGCTGCCGCCGCCGTCACCCATCGGGCTGACCGGCGTCGCAGCACCAAGGCTGGTCGCGGGCGCCATGGCGGCGACATGGCTGGCATAGGCGATATAGGTGCCCGCACTGGCCGCGCGTGCGCCCCGCGGGCTCACATAGGTCGCCACCGGGACGGGCGAGTCGAGGATGTCGCGGATGATCTGGCGGGTAGAGACGACCAGCCCGCCCGGCGTGTCGAGTTCGAGGATCACCATCGCCACGCCGCGTGCTGCCGCCTCTTCCAGATTGGCGCGCACGTAATCCGCGGTCGCGGGGCTGATGGCGCCGTCGAGTTCGACAACCATCGCTGTCCGCTCGCGCGGCTCCTGCGTGGTTTGCGCGGCCATGATCCCGGCCACGCCCAGCAGGGCGAAGAGCGAGAACAGGGCGAGGCGCAGGCTGCGGAACATGATCGGCATGACCCTTTCGCTAAGCGTTTCGCAAAGGGACCTAGGCCGCCTCTGCCTCCTGTCACATGGGGATGACAGGGGCGCGGCTCAACATCGCAGGGGCGTGCGGGACGCATGGCAGCCCCGACCCGCCCGCCTGAATGCGGTAACCGAAGGCCCGAACTGCGCTTGTTATCAACGCCATGTGATTGCGTCGGACCCGCCCCGCGCCTGTCTTTCCGCATCCGTGACGCGTCCCCCCAAAGCGCCCGCGGGCCGTGCGGGTGGGTGGGTGGGCACGGCCCGCGGGCGCTTTGGGGAGGCCGCGCAAGACAGATGCGGCAGCAGTCTGCCCGCTTACAACCGCCGATACATCACCAGCGCATCCACCTCGCCGCGCGCGGGGTGCCGGAACGCGCCGGGCAGGCGGCCCACCATCTCGAACCCATACGCCTGCCACAGCGCGATGGCGCGCGTATTCGTCTCGACCACGAAATTGAACTGCATGGCGGCAAAGCCCATGTCGCGGGCAGTGTCGAGCGCATGGGCCAGCATCGCCCGCGCCACGCCCCGCCCCTGCAGGGCCTGCGCTGTCACGAAGCCGCAGTTGCAGACATGCGCGCCGCCGCCGCCTTGGTTCGGGCAGATATAGTAGCTGCCCAACACCTCCCCCGCCGCCTCGGCGAGGAAGGCGCGATGCGTGCCCCCGCACCACATCTCCAGCGCCGCCGCGCGCCCGATTGCGGGGTCCACTGCATAGGTGTCGCCCGCACGAAAGACGGGCTCCAGCATGGCCCAGAGCGCGGGGTGATCGTCGGGTCCCGCCGGGCGCAGACGCAGCTCAGTCAAATCGCCCCCGCTGCGCCCAGTCCAGCGCATCCTCCAGCCGGTCGTCGCCCCAGAAAACCTCTGACCCCACCACGAAACTCGGCGCGCCGAAGACGCCCAGCGCCATGGCCCGGTCGGTTTCGGCCTCCAGCCGCGCCGCCGTCTCGGGGCTGCGTGCCATGTCCAGCACCCGCGCGGGGTCCTGCCCGGCGCCGATAATGGCTTGCGAGAGCGCAGGCTCCTGCCCCGGCTCCTGCCCCTCGCCGAACCAAAGCCGATAGGCGTCGCGGATGTAGTCCTGCCCCCACCCCTCGGCGCAGCCGACCAGCGCGACCTGATTGGCGAAGGTCAGCTCAGCCAGCGGATATGGCGCGGGCAGGCGCGCCGAAAGCCCGTAACGCTGTGCGCGGCGTTCGATGTCACGCCACATATAGGCGGCCTTCACCGGCTTGTCGCGGAACGGAATGTTTTTCTGCATCAGCATGATACGCCGCACATCGAAGGGCCGCCAGCGCACCTCTGCACGCGCGGCGCGCGCCGTGTCGGGCAGCCGCATCACGCTCAGCCACGAATAGGTGCTGCCGATCGAGACCCAGAAATCGACCGGCTGCGCCACCGGCTCAGAACTCCACCACCGCGCGGATGGACTTGCCCTCATGCATCAGATCAAAGCCTTCATTGATCTGATCGAGGCTCAGCTTGTGGGTGATCATGGGGTCGATCTCGATCTTGCCGTCCATGTACCAGTCCACGAATTTCGGCACATCGCGCCGACCCTTCGCGCCGCCAAAGGCCGTGCCCTTCCACACGCGCCCGGTGACCAGCTGGAAGGGCCGCGTGCTGATCTCGGCCCCGGCAGGGGCAACCCCGATGATCACCGACACGCCCCAGCCGCGATGGCTGCATTCCAGCGCCTCGCGCATCACCTGGACATTGCCGGTGGCGTCAAAGCTGTAATCCACACCCCCGATCGCATCATCCCCGCGCTGGGTGAGCTTCACGATCTCGGCCACCACATTGTCCACCTTCGAGGGGTTGATGAAATGCGTCATGCCGAACTGGCGCGCCATCTCCGCTTTCGCGTCGTTCAGATCGCCCCCGATGATCATGTCCGCGCCCGCCATGCGCAGCCCCTGGATCACGTTCAGCCCGATGCCGCCCAGCCCGAAAACGGCGGTGGTCGACCCGATCTCCACCCCCGCCGTGTTGATCACCGCGCCGATGCCGGTGGTCACCCCGCAGCCGATGTAGCAGATCTTGTCGAAGGGCGCGTCCTCGCGCACCTTGGCCAGCGCGATCTCGGGCAGGACGGTGTGGTTGGCGAAGGTCGAACAGCCCATGTAGTGATAGATCGGCGTGCCATCGAGCATGGAAAACCGCGTGGTCCCGTCCGGCATCAGCCCCTGCCCCTGGGTCCCCCGGATCGCGGTGCAGAGGTTGGTCTTGCCGGAGCGGCAGGAGTAGCAGTTGCGGCACTCGGGCGTGTAGAGCGGGATGACGTGGTCGCCGGGTTTCAGGGTCGTCACCCCCTCGCCGACCTCCACCACCACGCCGGCGCCCTCGTGGCCGAGAATCGACGGGAACAGCCCCTCGGGGTCGGCGCCCGAGCGGGTGAACTCGTCGGTGTGGCAGATGCCGGTGGCCTTGATCTCGACCAGCACCTCGCCCGCCTTCGGCCCCTCGAGATTGACCTCCATGATCTCCAGCGGTTTTCCGGCCTCCAGGGCCACGGCAGCACGCGTGCGCATTCTCTTCCCTCCCGATATCGTTGCCTCACCATGACGCAGCCGCCCGCGCCTGCGCAAGAGCCAAGATGCAGACCGGACACGGCGATTTGCCCTGCGCGCGCCCCGGACGCTTGATTTTCCCCGCGCCACGCCACAAACTCGGGCGATGAACCTGCAATCCCCCCCGCGCAACCCCGAGACGCAGACCAGCTTCGACCGGCATGAGCTGGGCGCGATCCTGTCGGTCTACGGGCGCATGGTGGCAGCGGGCGAGTGGCGCGACTACGCCATCTCCTGCCTGCGCCATCACGCGGTCTTCTCGGTCTTCCGGCGGACCGCCGAGCACCCGCTCTACCGCATCGAGAAGCACCCCGCGCTGCGCAACCGGCAGGGCATGTATGCCGTGATCGCGATGGACGGGCAGGTGCTCAAGCGTGGGCATGACCTGAAGCGCGTGCTGCAGGTGCTCGACCGCAAGCGGCTGCGCGTGATCGAGGATTGAGGCTTTACGCCGCCCCGCCCAACTGCTAACGCCTCGATCATGGAGACCGAGCAGCATATCTCGCGCCAGCGACGCCGATAACCGGCCTGCCTCGCGCCAGTCGGCGCGCCCGCTCCGTGCCCCCTCTCAAACTCGCGATTGACAGTCGCCACAGGCTTTGGCACGTCAGTTGCTCCTTGCTTCAGGAACCCCAGACATGAACGCGCCCTTCCCGCCGGTCCTGCCAACTTACAACCGCACCGATCTGCGCTTCTCGCGCGGCGAGGGCGCGTGGCTGATGACCGAGGACGGGACGCGCTATCTCGATCTGACCTCAGGCATCGGGGTGAATGCGCTGGGCCACGCCCATCCCGAGCTTGTCGCAACGCTGAGCGAGCAGGCCCAGCGGCTTTGGCATGTCTCGAACCTCTACCAGATCCCCGCGCAGGAAGCGCTGGCCCGGGCGCTGGTCGAACACAGCTTCGCCGACACCGCATTCTTCACCAATTCCGGGACCGAGGCGGCCGAACTGGCCATCAAGATGGTGCGGAGATACTGGCACGACCAGAATGCCCCGCGCGAGACCATCCTGACCTTCGAGGGCGCCTTTCACGGCCGCTCCACAGGGGCCATCGCCGCGGCCGGGTCCGAGAAGATGTGCAAGGGCTTCGGCCCGCTGATGCCGGGTTTCAGGACGCTGCCCTGGGGCGATCACGACGCGCTCCGCGCCGCCCTCGACGAGTCGGTCGCCGCTGTCTGGGTCGAGCCCATCCAGGGCGAGGGCGGCATTCGCCCCCTGCCCGAGGCCTGCCTCAAGGGGCTGCGCGATCTGTGCGACAGCACCGGCGCGCTGCTGATCCTGGACGAGGTGCAATGCGGCATGGGCCGGACGGGACGGCTGTTCGCACATGAATGGGCAGGCATCGCACCCGACATCATGATGATCGCCAAGGGGATCGGCG
>PXES01000057.1 GCA_003564655.1 Paracoccaceae bacterium | reverse complement strand
CCACGATCGCGCGCCGCACCATGCAAAACGCGCTGACCACAGAACCCTGCGCAGAGCCCCTTGCGCCACAGCGCGCGGCGCGGGGAGAACCTTCATCCAGTCGCCGGCGGCGGGGAAGGTGGCTCGCCGATCCCGGCATTCAGCCACAGCATCGCTGACCCGACTCTCACGCGTCCTCTGTCGGCGACCCGCGACCGCCAGGCGGCGCAGGCTTGCGGCCACTTCGGGGGGCGGGCAACCCGTGACATCCGACACACCGCTTGCGTATTTGCAAAATCATGCAAATGGATTACAGAACGACAACATTTATGTAATTCTCTCGTGATCGCGTGTGCATCGGAGCACAGGATGAACAGATCCGCCAGAGGCGTCCTTCCCGCAGAGCCGCTGCCGCAAAACCGTGGTGACGAGATAGACCTGCGGATGTTGCTGGTGACGTTGCGGCGCAACTGGCAGCGCCTGCTTCTGGGGTTTCTGCTGGGGCTGCTGCTGGCGGTGGCGCAGCTTTCAACGACCACGCGGCTTTACACGTCGCATGTCGATATCGTCATCGGGCGCTCGGTCGATGCCGACGCGTTCCAGGACTACTCCGGCGTGGTCAGCCGTGCGGCGGAGATCCAGATCGAGACCGAGTTGCAGATCCTGACATCCGAACAGATCGCCCGACGCGTCGTGCGGCGCCTCTCCCTGCACGAGAACGCGCGCTTCATGGAGTCGCAAACCACGCTGCTTGGTGAGTTTCTCAGCGTGCCGCGTGCTACAGTGAGCACCGTCCTCGAGAACGCGGCGGCGCTGATGTCGGATGGTCTGCCAGACGCCGCGACCCTCGCCAATGCGGATATCGACCCAGAGGTTCTTGCCTTCGAAGAGGCGGTTGGCAAGCTGCGGGCAAACATCCATGCCACCTCGGAACGCGGCAGCCGGGTGCTGCGGGTGCGCTATACCTCCGCGTCGCCCCGGTTGTCCGCGCAAATCGCAAATGCCGTGGCCGAGGGCTACATCGACGATCAACTCGAGGCAATGGATGGCGCCTCGCAACGGGCGGTCGACTGGCTACGCCAGCGTCGCGACGAACTGCGCCTGCAGCTTGAGGAGGTCTCGCGGCTTGTCGAGGCATACCGCGAGGAGCACGGGTTGCTGGGTGTCGATGTGGACATGCTGGCCAGTGCCGAGCTGGAGCGGCTGTCGGGTGATCTGATTGCCGCGCGGGCACTGGTGGTCGAACTGGAAACCCGCGATCGCCGTCTGGCCGAGATCGTGGAGAACGAGGACACGAGCGCGGTTGTTCGCGAAACGGCGGGTCAGGGCATCCCCTCCGGGCTGCGCTCACGGTATCTCGAAGTCTTGCGGAACTACAACAGTCTGGCCAGCACACTCGGGGACAGCCACGAACAGACCCAGCGCCGCCAGCGCGAACTGCAAGAGATCGAGACCCTGATGTTCGAGGAGGTCCGCCGCAGTGCAAGGCTGCTGCGCGAGGACCTGCGCGCCGCGCGCGAGCGCGTCGAGGGGCTTGAGGCGGCGCAAGCGCGGGTCGGCGAGCGCGTGGGCGCGGATCAGGCGGTGATCATGCAGTTGCGCGACCTCGAGAACAATGTCGAGACCGTGCGCAGCCTTTATACGAGCTTTCAGCAACGCCATCAGGAGGCCACGCAGCGGCAAGAGATCCCGGTCTCGAATGCGCGGGTCTTGAACCGCGCGGGCGTGCCCAACAGCCCGAGTTCGCCCAACGCGATCCTGCTGCTGGGCATGGGCGGGCTGCTGGGGCTGATGTTTGCCGGCGGGTGGATCGGGGTGCGCGAATGGCGTGATGACAAGGTGCGCTCTGAAGAGCATGTGCGCACGCAGCTCGGGCTGGAGCATCTGGGCGGGCTGACCGTGATCCGCGGGCGGACCAAAAAGGTGTCACCCGCGGCAACCAATGCAACGGCACATGAGCGGGACGTGGCCTTTCCCGGCATCCTGACCTACGCTGCCGAAAACCCGCTATCGAACTTTGCCGAGATCCTGCGCACTGGAAAAATGGGCCTGACACTGCAGAACGGTCAATCGCAGCGCGCGCCGAAGGTCGGTTTCGTTTCGTGTTTTCCGGCCGAAGGCAAGACTACCGTGGCAGCCAACTTCGCAAATCTGCTGGCGCAGCAGGGCGAGAATGTCGTTCTGATCGATGCCGACCTGCGCAACCCTGGGCTGACGCGCGCAACAGGAGAGCACTTCGACACCGGCCTCGTTGATGTTCTGCTGGGCGAGGCGGATTGGCGCGAGATCGCGTATCGGGTCGCGGAAACAGGGGTGACGCTCATCCCGAACGGCAAGAGGCGCATCGCGCACAGCGCCGAGCTGCTCAGCAGCCGGGGGATGCGCGATCTGCTTGAACAGCTCGATCAGCTTTACGACTACGTCATCCTTGATTTGCCGCCCCTCGGCCCGGTGGTGGATGCACGCGCCATCCTCGACCGTCTGGACGGTGTGTTCTTCGTTCTGAAATGGGGCGGCACCAATCTGGAACTGGCGCGGCGCATCCTGCACATGGACCCGCGTCTGCGCGAGAAGTCCTGCGGTGCTTTCCTGAATTTCTTCGACCCGAAGAAGGCCCGGTCGTATGGCGACTCTTCAAGCTATGGCCATTACCGCGACTACCACGGGCGCTACTACCGCGACGGCTGACCGCGACACATGCGCTGGATCCTGACCCGCCTTTTCTTCGCCTTTGCGCTGGTGACAGTGGCCGCGCCCAGCTGGTCGCAACTGGTCGTCCATATCCGCTGGGACGGTTATGCGCGTTTCGCCGACGAGGTGCGAGAGGGCCGCTTCGAGGTAGCCGATCTCGCGCTGTTGGAGCCGGTCCTGACGCGTGTCGAGACGGTCGCGACCCAGCCCTGCAGCGTGCTGGACGCGACGCCGCTTCTGACGCTCGATCTGTATGCCACCGATCTGCGAATCCGGCAGGCGCAGGAGGCTGCCGCAGAGGAGGGCGCAGCCGAGCGTCGTGACGCGCTGGAGGCAGATCTGCAGATGACGCAGCGGCTTGTCGCGCACGCGCTTTCCTGCCGACCGACGGATGGCGATCTGTGGCTGACTCTCGCGCTTTTCGCCCGCGTACTCGGTGCGCCAGAGGCAGAGGTCACCCGATACCTCGCCATGTCGCGAAAGCACGCCCCGCATGAGGACCTGATCGCCCAGCGGCGCGACGCGTTGTTCTGATCTGACACTGAACTTCCCTGCCCTAAAGGTCGGGCAGAGCCAGATCGCGCCCGCGTCGGCATATTTCCGCGGCCTGAAGGCGTCGGCTGTGTCGCGAGCCTCACCGCCAAAGGGTTTCTGTTCGTTGCGGGCTGGTGTATCCGGCAGTTCGACTGTCCCTTTCTTGGACAGGCGCAGCGCAGGACAGGCCCGGGAATGCAACCCTTCACCACTCGGCCCGAAATACAGGGCCGGTTCGGCGTCGTCACCTCGACGCACTGGATCGCCTCGAGCGTCGGAATGGCGATGCTCGAACGCGGCGGCAACGCCTTCGACGCGGCAGTCGCGGCGGGGCTGGTGCTGCAGGTGGTCGAGCCGCATCTGAACGGCCCGGGCGGTGAGTTGCCTGCGCTTGTGTGGTGCGCCCGGCGCGCCGAGGCCCGGGTGATCTGCGCACAGGGACCTGCGCCCGCCGGGGCGACACTCGCCCATTACCGCGCGCAGGGGCTGCGCCATGTGCCGGGCGACGGGTTGCTCGCAACTGTCATTCCCGGCGCCTGGGATGGCTGGATGCTGATGCTGCGCGACCACGGGCGGCTGCGCCTGCGCGAGGTGCTGGAACCCGCCATCCATTACGCCGAGGCCGGGCATCCCTGCCTGCCGCGCGTCGCAGCGACCATCGCGGGCCTTGCCGAATTCTTCCGCGACACCTGGCCAAGTTCGTACGCCACATGGCTGCCCGGCGGTGCGGCCCCTGCCCCCGGCGGGCTGCTGCGCAACCCCGACCTTGCGCGCACCTGGTCGCGAATTCTTGCTCAGGCCGAGGCACATACGGGCCGCGAGGCGCAGATCGAGGCCGCGCGCGAGGCCTTCTATCGCGGCTTCGTGGCCGAGGCGATCGGGAGTTGGCTGGCGGACGCCGAACTCCCCGACAGCACCGGCCAGCGGCAGCGCGCCGTCCTGAGCGCCGATGACCTGGCAGGCTACCGCGCGACGGTCGAGGCGCCGGTCTGGGCCGGGCATGGCGACTGGAGGGTCGCCAAATGCGGGCCCTGGACGCAGGGCCCGGTGCTGTTGCAGGCGCTGGCGCTGCTGTCACCCGGGGAATTGCGCGGGCTCGACCCGTATGGCGCCGATTTCGTCCATCTGGCCACCGAGGCGACGAAGCTCGCCTTCGCGGACCGCGAGGTGTATCTGGCCGACCCGGCGATGTGCGATGTGCCGCTTTCGCAGTTGCTGTCGCCCGACTACGCGCGCGCGCGCCGCGCGTCGGTCGGCCCGCGCGCCAGCCTCGACCTGCGCCCCGGCACGCTGCCGGGCTTTGACGAGCAGCACCGCGCGGTCATGACGGCCCTCGACCGGCTCAGCGCCACTGATGGCGCGGTTTACGAGCCGACGATGGCGCATCTGGCGCGCAAGCCGGGCGACACGGTGCATCTGGATGTGATCGACGCCGAGGGCAACATGGTGAGCGCCACCCCCTCGGGCGGGTGGCTGCAAAGCTCGCCCACCATTCCGGGGCTGGGCTTTTGCCTGAATACCCGCGCGCAGATGTTCTGGCTGGAGGACGGGTTGCCCGGAACCCTCGCCCCCGGCAAGCGCCCGCGCACCACGCTCTCGCCCTCGCTGGCGCTGCACGCCGATGGCACGCGTCTGGCCTTCGGCACACCGGGCGGCGATCAGCAGGACCAGTGGCAGTTGCTGTTCTTCCTTTATCACACCGCCTTCGGGATGGGGCTGCAGGAAGCGCTCGACGCGCCGCTGTTTCACTCCACGCATTTCCCCGCGAGCTTCTATCCCCGCTCGCGCAGCCCCGGCCAGATCATGCTCGAGGACAGCTATGGCGCAGAGGTGATCGCCGATCTGCGCGCCCGTGGCCACGACGTGCAGACCGCGCCCGCCATGAGCATCGGACGGCTGACCGCGGCGGCGCGCGGCCCGGACGGGATGCTGCGCGCGGGCGCCTCGCCCCGGCTGATGCAGGCTTATGCGGTGGGGAGGTAGT
>PXES01000099.1 GCA_003564655.1 Paracoccaceae bacterium | reverse complement strand
GCTGCGGATGCGCTTTGGCATCGGCATGAACACCGACCACACGCTCGAGGAAGTCGGCCAGCAATTCAGCGTCACCCGCGAACGCATCCGCCAGATCGAGGCCAAGGCCCTGCGCAAGCTCAAGCACCCCTCGCGCTCGCGCAAGCTGCGGAGCTTCCTGGATCAGTGAGCCGCTGGCGGGACGAGGCGCGCGCCGCCCTTGCCCTCTATGCCGAGGACGCGCGCATGCATGGCGCGCGTCCTCTGAGTTACACTGATCTCGCCGTGATGCTGGGCAAGCCGCCCTCGGCCGCGCGTCGCCTGTCGCCGCTTCTCGGGGCGCTGCGGCAGGAGTGCCTCGCCCGCGGTCTGCCGGATCTGTGCGCGATGATCGTGGCGGCGGGCACCGACATGCCGTCGCGTAAATCCTTCGACACGCTCAGCGGCACCTGGTGCGACACGGGCCTTGACGCCGCCGGTGTGCGCGCAGAACAGGCGGCGCTGCGTGCGGTGGACTGGACCCGCATCTGACGCGCAATGTTTGCGCAAACGACCATCCGGCCAGGGCTTGCCCATTG
Source organism: Paracoccaceae bacterium (assembly GCA_003564655.1). Lineage (GTDB taxonomy): Bacteria > Pseudomonadota > Alphaproteobacteria > Rhodobacterales > Rhodobacteraceae > Roseinatronobacter. The sequence goes on along the minus strand of PXES01000099.1, from coordinate 4,650 downwards.
TCTCGCCCCGGCGGCCCGCGTAACCCTTTGAACGAACCCGACACAGGAGCCAGCCCATGCGCGCGACCCGGATCGTCCAGAAAATCCTCGCCAATTATGAAGCCACGCCGCCGGGCGTGAAGGCCAATCTGTGCCGGATGCTGATGCAAGGCAAGCTGGGCGGCAGCGGCAAGATGATCATCCTGCCCGTCGATCAGGGGCTCGAGCACGGCCCTGCGCGCAGCTTCGCCGCCAACCCGGCCGCCTATGACCCGCTCTATCACTTCCAGCTTGCCATTGATGCCGGGCTGAACGCCTATGCGGCCCCCCTGGGCATGATCGAGGCGGGCGCCGACACTTATGCAGGCCAGATCCCCCCCATCCTCAAGGTCAACTCGGCGAATTCGCTGATGTCGGACACGGCAGGCAAGAACCAGGCGATAACGGCCTCGGTGGATGACGCGCTGCGCCTGGGTTGCGCGGCGATCGGCTTCACCATCTATCCCGGCAGCGACTGCGCGCTCGACATGTACGAGGAAATCCGGGCGATGCGCGAGGAGGCCGCCGCCAAGGGTATCGCCACTGTCATCTGGTCCTATCCGCGCGGTGAGGCTGTGACCAAGGAAGGCGAAACCGGTATCGATGTTGCCGCCTATGCCGCGCAGATCGCCGCCCTGCTGGGCGCGCATGTCATCAAGATCAAGCTCTCGACCGATCATCTGATGCTGCCCGAGGCCAAGAAAGTCTATGAAGAGCAGCACATCGACATCGCCACCCAGGCCGCACGGGTGCGCCATTGCGTGCAGTCGGCCTTTGACGGGCGGCGGATCATGGTCTTCTCGGGTGGGGCGAGGAAGGGCGCGGATTCGGTTTTCGACGACGCCCGAGCCATCCGCGATGGCGGTGGCAATGGCTCGATCATCGGACGCAATACCTTCCAGCGCCCGCGCGATGAGGCGCTCGAGATGCTGGCCAAACTGGTCGAGATCTATCGCGGAAAGGCGTAAGAACTGCCACTGAGACCGGCGTCAAACTCGTCTTGGTGGATATCAAATGCCGATCTTTCTTAGAATCGGCAGGCATGCCAAGCTCCCGAATGTGACACGGCCGAGATCATGGCTCAGGCTCAGGAGCTTAATCAGCCAGACACGCCGCAAACTGAGTCGAGTGCTATTTCTTGGTCCTATTCCGTCGTATATATCGACGGGACTAATCCAAGGGATTGAGCGCGTTTGTGCCACGGGGTGAAATCTGTAGCACACACGCCCCGTCGCGCGGCGCCTGCAGTTGTCCGGAAAGGCGTTGCCTCGCCTCCGGTGTCGCTTTGTTGGAAGCGCAAACCGGGAGCGGAGTTAATCTATACCCGCGATCAACGAGGCACTGGGCTGCCACATCCCTGCGCAGGCTGGCATTCGCGTCGTAAGAATAAGTCCGCCCACCACTGACTTGCCCACCAGTGGTTCGACACTGAACACTATTCCCAATGTTGTAACAACTCGTCTGTACTGGCGTCGAAAAAACCGGCGTTGTCCCGATCTGAACGTTGGGACTGACGGCTTGTGATGCCGCAACCTCGCATTCAAGAGTGTCGCGATCCTTCTGACTCACCGACGTATCGGGCTTGTAAGCATACTGTACAACCTGCGGTGTACACCCCGATACTAGAAGTGCCATTCCAAAAAGGGCAAATCTCATTCAGTCCTCCCTGAGAAAATGGGGCGTTATCCCCACTAGAGGAGGTCCGCTCTTGATCCGGGTGCGCAGTCGCAGCGTTCTATCCGACCCGATTGTATCACGGGTACGTTACAACATGTAAATCAATCCAGCCACCCGATTTTCTTGCCGAAAATACTCGCCGGGGTGAATGCGCGGGCGCAGCCGCGCAGAGGGGGCGGCAGCCCCCTGCCCGCTTCAGCCGCCGCGCAGCTGTGCCAGCAGTGCCTGCGAGGGTCGGCCCGTCACCTCGGCCCCGCGGGCGCGCTGAAAGGCGCGGATGGCGGATTCCGAATTCGGCCCGATCACGCCGTCCACGCCTTGCGTATCAAAGCCCGCCCGCGTCAGCCGCTCCTGCATCTCGCGCCGTTCGGCCAGCCGCAGCCCGAAGCGATCGGGCTGGAAGTTGCCGCGGATCGGCCCGCCGCCGCGCAGACGGTCGGACAGATGCCCGACCCCGACACCATAGAATTCGGAATTGTTGTAGCGCAGGATCGCGGTGAAATTGCGGAACACGAGGAACGCCGGGCCGCGGGGCCCGTCGGGCAGGATCAGCGACGCCGGGCCGGGGTCAGGCAGCGACCCGCCGCCCACCGCCCGAACGCCCAGACCGCTCCAGGCGCTCACCGCGCGGGTGGAGCCGCGCCCTGCGAGCCCGGTGTCGAACCCCTCGGGCAGGCGCACTTCCACCCCCCAGGGCTGACCGCGCCGCCAGCCCATGCGCGACAGGTAATTCGCCGCCGAGGCCAGCGCGTCGGCGGGGTCCTCGGCCCAGATGTCGCGCCGTCCGTTACCGGTGAAATCCACCGCGTAATCCTGATAGGTGGTCGGGATGAACTGCGTGTGCCCCATCGCGCCCGCCCAGGACCCGCGCATGTTCGCCGCGGTCGTATCCCCGCGCTGCAGGATGCGCAGCGCCGCCATAAGCTGGCTTTCGAAGAACGCGCCGCGCCGCCCGTCAAAGGCCAGCGTCGCCAGCGCCGAGATGACGGGAATATCCCCACGCTCGGCCCCGTAGCGCGACTCGAGCCCCCAGACCGCCGCGACGACCTCGGCCTCGACGCCGAACCGCTCCTCAACGGCGCGCAGGGTGGACCCGTGGCGCGATAGCGCCGCGCGCCCACCCGCGATGCGTTCATCGGTGACGGCGATGGCCTGTATGTAATCCTCGAAGGTGCGGGTGAATTCGGCCTGCCGCCGGTCGCGCGCGATCACATCGGGCAGGAACCCCGCGCTGTCGAGCGCCGGGCCCACGACCGAGGCCGGGATCCCCGCCCCGGTCGCGCGGCTGAGGAACTGCGCGAGCCAGGCATCGAAGGCCGGGTTCGGTTCGGCGCGCATCGCGGGCGCGCGCTGCGGCGACGGCGAACTCATCGGCGCGCCGCCGCCGATGCAGCCGGGGAGGGACAGGGCAGCAAGCCCCGCAAGGCAGGAACGTCGTGTAAGGAACATGGCACTGCTCACCTCTGACATGGGTGTTTGACACGAAGACTATCCTATCACAGGGCGGCTGTTAAGCGCCTGTCGGCAGGCTTGGCGGGAAACCCCGCCCGCTCCCCCGCCCGCGCTTGGCGCGCGCGGCGATCCGCGCTAGCCTCAAGCGGGACCCGCCTGGAGTGCCGCTCATGATCCGCCCGCTTGCCCTTGCGCTGCTCATCGCCCTGCCGGGCTGTGTCGGCGCGGATATCACAAGTTCCCCCCGGCCCGAGGCGCGCCCCGAAGCGCCGGCGCGCGCGGCTGGCCGCCAGACCGAGAGCTTTGCCGACTGGTTGCGCGGGGCCGAGGCGCGCGCCCGCGCGGCGGGTGTGTTGCAGGCCACGCTGGACCGCACCCGCCCGCATATCCGCCACCTGCCCCAGAGCGTCGCGCTGGACGGGCGGCAAAGCGAGTTCGGCGCGCGGATCTGGGACTATCTCGACGGGGCGGTGACCTCTGCGCGCATCTCGCAGGGGCAGGCCGCCATGCGCACCCATCGCGCCCTGCTCGAGCGGATCGAGGCGCGCTTTGGCGTGCCGCCCGAGATTGTCGTCGCCATCTGGGGGATCGAGACCTCTTACGGGGCGGATCGGGGGCGCACGCCCAGCTTGGCAACGCTGGCGACGCTGGCCAAGGACGGGCGGCGCGGCGCGTTCTTCGAGGAGGAGTTCATCGCCGCGCTGCAGATCGTGCAGGCCGGCGACATCTCCCCCGAGGCGATGATCGGATCCTGGGCCGGGGCGTTCGGGCATACCCAGTTCATGCCCACGAGCTTCCTGCGCTATGCGGTGGATTTCACCGGCAATGGGCGGCGCGACCTGTGGGGAACGGATCCCGCCGACGCGCTGGCCTCGGCCGCCAATTATCTCGCCCGGCGCGGCTGGCAGCGCGGTGCGCCCTGGGCGGTCGAGGTGCGCCTGCCCGCAGGGTTCGATCTGGGCCTGACCGGCCAGCGCCAGAGCAGCGGGGCCTGGGCGCGGCTGGGCGTGGCCCCTGCGGCGGGCGGCGCACTGCCCGAGGGGGCGGGGCGGCTGTGGCTGCCGGGGGGCGCGCGCGGTCCGGCCTTTCTGGCCTATCCGAATTACGATGTGCTGAAGGAATACAACATCTCGGACGCCTATGTGCTGGCGCTGGGGCACCTCTCGGACCGGCTGCGCGGCGCGCCCGCCTTGCAGGGCCAGTGGCCGCGCGGCGACCGGGCGCTGAGCCTGGCCGAGCGCACCGAGATCCAGCGCCGCCTGAACGCACTGGGCCATGACACGGGCGGGATCGACGGGCGGATGGGGCCGATGAGCGTGGCCGCGGTGCAGGCCTGGCAGCGCGCCAACGGGTTGCCGCCCGATGGCTATATCAACGCCGCAGTGCTGGAGCGTCTGCGCCGTTAGCCGCCACGGGGTGCGCCGCGCCCCAGATGCGGGCCGCATCGCGCGCGATCAGCCGCGCCTCGGTGGCGGAAAGCGCGGCGCAGACGCGCGCCGTGTC
>PXES01000023.1 GCA_003564655.1 Paracoccaceae bacterium | reverse complement strand
TTGCGCGCGGCGCTGGCGCGGGTCAGCGACGACCGGGCCGTGCAGGCGCTGCTGATCGCCTGGTTCTTCGGCCTGTTCATGGAGGGCGCGGCAGGCTTCGGCACCCCCGTCGCTCTGGCGGCCCCGCTGCTGGTGGGGCTGGGCTTCGCGCCGGTGCGGGCCGTGGCGCTGGCGCTGCTGGGCCATGTCGGGGGCGTCTCGTTCGGCGCAGTCGGCACGCCTGCGCTGGCGCAGGTGGACATGCTGGGGGTCGAGGGCACGGCGCTGGCCATGATGACCATGGCGCTGCATCTCGGGCCCCTGTCGCTGCTGGCGCTGGTGGTCATGCGCATTGCGGCCGAGGCGCCGCTGTCGCGCCGTCAGGCCGGGCTCGCAGTACTGGCCGCGCTGTGCTTCGGGCTGCCCGCGCTGGGCTTGGGGGCACTCGCCGGGCCCGAGCTGCCAACGCTCGGCGGGGCGCTGATCGGCGGCGCGGCCTTCGCGCTGATGGTGCGCCGCAAGGGGCAGGGCGGTGGCTGGCAGCTGGCCGATCTGCTGCCCTATCTGCTGATCCTCGCGCTGGTGCTGCTCACGCGGCTGATTGCGCCGCTGCAGGGCTGGCTGTCGGGGCTGTGGTGGGGCTGGCAGTGGCAGGGCTTCGCGGGCGGGATCGCGCCGCTCTATCACCCCGGCACGCTGCTGGTCGCGGGGGTGGTGGTGGCGAGCCTTGCCACCGGGCGGGCCGGGGTGCTGCTGCCGGCCACCGGGGCCGCGCTGCGCCGACTCGCGCCAGTGGCGCTGGCGCTTCTGGTCATGCTGCTGCTCGCGCGGCTGATGGTGCAGGGCGGGCTGATCGCAACGGCGGCGGCGGGCGCGGCTCAGGCGGGCACGTTCTGGCCGCTCTTCGCCCCGGCCGTGGGCGCGCTCGGGACCTTCGTGAGCGGGTCCGCCACGGCGTCGAACATCCTTTTCACCGAGTTTCAGGCCGCCACCGCGCGCGCGCTCGACCTGCCGCTGGTGGCGATGGCGGCGGCGCAGGGGGGGGGGGCGGCCATCGGCAACGCCATCGCGCCGCACAATATCATCGCGGGTACGGCAACGGTCGGGCTGACGGGCCGCGACGGCGAGGTGCTGCGCGTGACGCTGCTGCCCGTGCTGGGAGCGGCCGCACTTGCCGGGGCGCTTCTGGTGCTCTTGCTCTGAGGTCGGCCGGGCCGCGAGGGCGCCCGCGAGCGGAGCCCACCCACCCGCCCATGCTCCGCTCGCGGGCGCGGGTCCGTCTCGTGCGCGAGGGGGCGATCCGGGGGAACGGAGGGAATGTCGCTTGTATCGGAAAGGCGTGCGTGGCCGTTAGGCGATCACGTCTTGGCGCGATCCCTGTCGGGGGGCGCGATACGGATTTCGACCGATCCGCGTGGATCGGCGGCGGTTTTTCCGGCCTGGACGACTATTCCCGAAGCGCCCCCGGGGCGCGTGCAGGGGCGGGTCTATGGGCATGGCCCGAGGGCGCTTTGGCGGGGTATGTGCGACAGGCCTGCGCCATCGTGATCCACCGCAAACGGTCCGGGATGCGACAGGACACGGGCGAAAGGCGCCCTGTCGGGGCCCGGGTTCTGCCGAAATCGCTGCCGCCCCAAGCGCAGGATGCGGGTTGTGCGTGCCGCGATCTGGCCCCCGGGCCGGGTTTCACACACGGCGGGCCGTGCCAAGGCGCGTGGCGGCCCGAGAGCGGCTCAGCCCGCTGCCCAGTCGCGCGGCGCGCGCAGGAAAGCCTCGACCGCGTCCAGCGTGGCCGCGTCGAAATCGCCGCCGCGCCGCGCTTCGGCCAGCACGTCCCACCAGGTGCACAGGTAATGCAGCCGCACGCCATGCTCGGCCAGGCGCGGCTCGGTCTCGGGGAAGATGCCGTAATAGAAGATCCCCGCCGTATGCGCGCACTCGGCCCCGGTCTCGCGGATCGCGTCCACGAAGCTGAGCTTCGAGCCGCCATCTGTGGTCAGATCCTCGACCAGCAGGACCCGCTGCCTCTCGGTCATCGCGCCCTCGATCCGGGCGTTGCGCCCGTACCCCTTGGGTTTCTTGCGCACATAGCTCATCGGCAGCGCCATCCGCTCGGCGACAAGTGCCGCAAAGGGTATCCCCGCCGTCTCGCCCCCCGCGATGTTGTCGAAGGCCTCGAACCCCGCATCCTCCATCACCCGGCAGGTCAGGAAATCCATGAGCGAGGCGCGGATGCGCGGGAAGCTGATCAGCTTGCGGCAGTCGATATAGGTCGGCGCCTTCAGCCCGCTGGCGAAGGGGAAGGGCTCGGCCGCGTTGAAGTGCACGGCGCGGATGTCGAGCAGCATCCGCGCCGTCAGGCGGGCGACAGTGGCGCGGTCGGGGAAGGTGGCGGGGATCATGGCTGTCCTCTCGGGCGGGGGCGTGGGGCGCGGGCCGGGTATTTGAGTATTTCCGGCAAGAAAATGGGGTCAGGCAGCGGGCGCGACCTGCCAGTGGAGCGGGAAGCCGGGATCGAAGACCGTGACGGGGCCGGCGCCGGTCTCGATTTTCGCGGGGTAGGAGATGGGGGTGTCGCGGCGCTCGAGGGTGATGGTGTCCGTGTTGACCGGCAGGCCGTAGAAGCCCGCGCCATGGCGCGACACGAAACCTTCGAGCCGGTCGAGCGCGCCCGCCGCCTCGAAGACCTGCGCGAGGACCGAGAGCGTATTGGTCGCCGTGAAGCAGCCCGCGCAACCGCAGGCGGCGAGTTTCGCGTCATCGGCATGGGGGGCGCTGTCGGTGCCGAGGAAAAAGCGTGCATCGCCCGAGATGGCCGCCGCGACCAGCGCCGCACGGTGCCGTTCGCGCTTGGCGACGGGCAGGCAGTAGTAATGCGGCCGGATGCCGCCTGCGAGCATGTGGTTGCGGTTGATGACCAGATGATGCGTGGTGATCGTGGCGCCCAGTCGCTCGGGTGCGCTTCGGGCATAGTCCACCGCGTCGGCGGTCGTGATGTGCTCCATGACGACGCGCAACGCAGGGAGCGCGCGACGCAGCGGGTCGAGCACGCGGTCGATGAACACCGCCTCGCGGTCGAAGATGTCCACCTCCGGGTCGGTGACCTCGCCATGGGTCAGCAGCGGAATGCCTGCCTCGGCCATCGCCTCGAGCACGCCGCGCACGCGGTCGATATCGCGCACGCCGCTGGCGGAGTTGGTGGTGGCCCCGGCGGGGTAGAGCTTGACGGCAGTGATGATCCCGGCCGCATGCGCGGCGACCACATCGGCAGGGTCGGTGCCCTCGGTCAGGTAGAGCGTCATCAGCGGCGTGAAGCCGGGGCCTGTGACCGCGCGTATGCGCTCGCGATAGGCGGCGGCCTCGGCCCCGGTCACGACGGGGGGCACGAGATTGGGCATGATGATCGCGCGGGCGAAATGGCGCGCGCTCTCGGGGGCGATGCCGGCGAGCATGGCGCCATCGCGCAGATGCAGATGCCAGTCATCGGGGCGGGGCAGGGTCAGCGACGTGGACATGGCCAGTGGCTTACGCGAAAGCGCCCGCCGGGGTCCAGAGCGATTCCGCGCGCCGCAAGGCGGCCCATGCCCCGCGCGCTGGGCATGGGCGGGGCGGGGGGCCGCTCGTGGGTGCGCAGCCCGCCCGCATCCGCTCACAGGCCTTCGGGGATCGCCACCCCCAGCCGCGCCGCCAGCGCCGCCATCGGGGCGCGCGCCGCCGACCAGTCCGCCCTTCGCGCCGCGAACAGCGTCGCTTGCGAGCGGTGCACGGGCGGGTCGCGCAACATCTTGAGGTGATTCGCCTCCAGCGTGGCCCCGGTCGAGGGGATGTCGGCGATCGCCTCGGCGCTCAGGTTCTTCACTGTCCCCTCGGTCGCGCCCTGCGAATCGACCAGCTGGTAATCGGCCACGCCATGCGCGCGCAGATACTCGCGCACCAGCCGATGATACTTGGTCGCGATCCGCAGCCTGAAGCCGTGGCGCGCGCGGAACGCCGCCGCCACCGCATCCAGATCGTCGAGCGTCTCGACATCGACCCAGGCGCGCGGCACCGCCACCACCAGATCGGCATGGCCGAAGCCCATCGGCGCCAGCTCCGCCACCTGCGCCGGCCAGTCACTGAGTGTCTCGCGCACCAGATCCGAGCCGGTCACGCCCAGATGGATGCGCCCGGCGGCCAGTTCGCGCGGGATCTCGGCGGCGGACAGCAGCACCAGCGCGACGCCAGCCACCCCCTCGACCGCGCCGGCATATTCGCGGCTTGCCCCGCTGCGCCGCAAGACCACGCCATGTTCGGCGAACCACGCGCCCGACTGCTCCATCAGCCGCCCCTTGGAGGGTACACCCAGCTTCAGCATTCCAGCGCCTCCAGCAGAGCGGGGCGGATGACGCCGCCCACTGCCGGGATCGCGCGCCCCGCGCCCAGCACGGCGGTCAGCGCGTCGTAGCGCCCGCCAGTGGCGACAGGGGGTATTGCGCGCCCCTCGGCGATGAAGCCGAAGACGAAGCCGTCGTAATATTCCATCGTCGTGCGCCCGAAGCTGGCCTCGAAGGGCAGGGCGGTGCTGTCGATGCCCGCCGCGTCGAGCGCGTCGAGCCGCGCCTCCAGCCGGTCGAGCGCGGGGGAAAGTGCGGCCCAGCCCTGCGCGCGCATCTCGGCCAGCGCTGCGCGGGCCGGGGCGCGCAGCGTCAGAAGCGCCTCGATGGCCGCGACCTGCGCGCGCGGGATCGGGGGGGCGCTGGCGTCAACGCGCAGGCGCTCGATCCGCGCTGCGATCTCGTCCGCGTCGCGCAGCCCCACCAGCGGCCCGGCGGCCTCGATCAGCGCCTCGGTGGGGCCGTCCAGCCCTGCGATCAATTCTGCCCGTGCGGCGGCGAGCGGGCCTTGCCCGCCCATCCGGTCAAGGAGCGCGCGAAACCGGGCGGGCCGCCAGATATGGCGCATCAGCGCGGCCTTGCGCGTGTCGGTCGTCGAGAGGCCCGCCACCGCGGCCTTGAGGATGCCGATATCACCCGTCACGGGGCGCCCCCCGCCATGCCCCGCGAGCAGCCGCGTAAACAGGGCGAACACTTCGGCATCGGCGCGCGCCGGGTCGTCGCGGGCGAACAGCTCGTAGCCGACCTGCAGGTATTCGCGCGCCCGCGCGCCCTGCTGCTTGCGAAAGACGGGGCCCGCATAGCAGTAGCGCGCGGGCTCGGCGCCCTCGCGCATATGCGCCTCGACCACCGGGACGGTGAAATCGGG
>PXES01000027.1 GCA_003564655.1 Paracoccaceae bacterium | reverse complement strand
GCACCTCTTTTCGCATGCGTACGCGCAAGGCCGCGTCGAGGTTCGAGAGCGGCTCGTCGAAGAGAAACGCCTTGGGGTCGCGGATGATCGCACGGCCCATGGCGACGCGCTGGCGTTGCCCACCCGAAAGCTCGCGCGGGTACCGCTCCAGCAGCGCCTCGAGCCCGATCACCTTGGCAACCTCGTCGGCCTGGGCGTAGCGCTCGGATTTCGGCACACGCTTGAGACGCAGCGCATAGGTCAGGTTGTCGCGCACATTCATGTGCGGATAAAGCGCGTAGGATTGGAACACCATTGCCAGATCGCGCTTGCGCGGCGGGATGTCGTTGACCACCTCGCCCGCGATCCGCAGTGTCCCGCCCGAGATGCCCTCCAGCCCCGCGATGGAGCGCAAGAGCGTGGACTTGCCGCAACCCGAGGGCCCCACCAGGGCGACGAATTGCCCCTTGGGGATGCTCAGGTTGATGTCGCGCAGGGCATGGAAGCTGCCATAATGTTTCTGCACGTCGATGATTTCGATCTGGGCGGTCATTTCAGGGCTCCCGCGGTCAGTCCGTTGACGATCTGGCGTTGCAGAAGCACGAAGACGGCAACGATGGGGGTCACGTATGTGGCGGCAAAGGCCATGATCGCGTTCCAGTTCACCACATTGGGTTGAAGGAAATTGGTCATCCCGATCGAGGCCGGGTGCAGCCGGTTATCGGCGATCAGCGAGGCCGAATAGACATATTCCCCGAACCCCTGCATGAAGATCAGAAGGGCCGCGACCAGAATGCCGTTACGGGCCAGTGGCAGCACGATCATGAAGAAGGCGCCTGCGCGCGAGTTGCCATCGACCAGCGCGGCCTCTTCCAGTTCGCGCGGCACGGTCATGAAGGCCGCGCGGCACAGGATGATGAAAAACGGCATGGTCTTGGCCGAGATCGCCAGGATCGCCCCGAAGCGTGGATAGTCCAGCAGCCCGACCGAGGCGAAGCCCACGAAGATCGGCGTCACCATCAGCGAGGGCGGCAGCACCTGCAGCATCAGCACCAGAAACAGCGCGATATCGATCCAGTAGTTGCGATAGCGCGCCAGCACATAGGCCGCGCCCGCCCCGAAAAAGAGCGTGAAGGCCGTGACCCCCGTGGCGATGACAAGCGAGTTCCACATGTAGCGCGGGATATTCGCCACATCCCAGATCAGCGCGTAATTCCGCCATTGTGGAACGCCGGGCAGGAATTCGGGCGGCACCGCGAAGATCGAGGACTGGGTTTTCAGGCTGGTGACATACATCCAGTAAAGCGGAAACAGGTAGATCCCCGCCAGCACCAGCGCGATGACGAACAGCAGTCGGTTGGTCCATTCGGTTCTCATAGCCGTGTCTCCGCGCGGGTGGATCGCACATAGACCAGCGACACGAACAGCACGACGATGATCATCGTGACCGAGATCACCGCCCCGCGTCCGAAGTCGAATTCGCGGAAGCTCAGCTCCCAGGACCAGTATTGCGCCACGGTCGACGATCCCGCGGGCCCGCCTTGCGTGATGGCGGCGAAGAGGTCGAATTGTTGCAAGGTAAAGATCACACCGAGCGCCAGCACCGCCCCGATGGTCGAGCGCATCATCGGCAGGGTGATCGTCCAGAACCGCTGCCAGGCATTCGCCCCGTCCAGTTCAGCGGCCTCGTACAGGTCATCCGGGATCGCGGCGAGGCCCACCGACAGCAGGATCATGTTGAACGGCATTCCGTACCAGACATTCGCCATCATCACCGCGTAGAGCGAGAACGCCGTGTCCGAGCGCCAGAAGATGCCGCTGTCGATCAGCCCCATGGATTTCAGCATGTGGTTGATGACGCCGAAATCGCCCGAAAGCAGCCAGTTCCAAAGCACGCCCACGACAAGGCCGGGCATGATCCAACCGGCCAGAAACAGCCCCCGGAACCATGTCGCTCCGGGGAAGCGCTGATGAAAGAACAGCGCCGCCGCGAACCCCAGCGTGAACTGCAGCGCGACCGAGCCCACTGTGAAGATCAGCGTGTTGATCAGGACCCGGCGCGCGAGCGGGTCGCTGAACACGCGCTCGTAATTCTCGAAGCCGACATTGGGGTGCCAGAGCGTGCCGAGGCTGAAGACATCGACCTGCTGAAAGCTGATGATGACATTGTAGATCAGCGGCAGGCCCGCGAAGACGAACAGATAGGACAGCGCGATGATGATAAGCAGGGTGTCGAACCCGATGCCGTCGCGCAGGCTGCGCAGAACCCGTGACATGCCGGACCTCGCTTTCAAGACGAAGGCGCCGCCCCGGAGGGCGGCGCCGCATGGCTCAGTTCAGGATGCCGTCGATCTCTGCCCGGGCAGTATCAAGTGCCGCCTGTGGCTCGGCCTCGCCGGTCAGCACCGACTGGAACGCGGTCTGGATGGCGCGACTGATGCGCGGCCATTCGGGGTGCGGGCCACGGTTGCGCGCCGATTCGAGTTGCTCGGCAAAGACTTCGGCGGCGGCATCGATCCGCGCGTCACCCGTGGGCGCGAGTTCCACCCCTGCGACCGATGGCAGGCGGGTGAACTCGGGCCAGACGCGGTCGACCTGGCTTTGATAGTATTCGAGGAAGACAAAGGCTTCTTCCGGGTGCTCGGTGTTGGCGAAGATCGCGAGGTTGAAGTCGCCCAGCGCCGAGGCGCGCGGGCCGCCTTCCTCCTTGACCGGCAAGAGCGTCACGCCCCAGTCGAACTCGGCATCGGCGGCCATGCGGCCCAACTCCCACGGGCCCGAGATGGCCATCGCAGCGTTGCCGCCATTGAAAGTGCCGGTCGAATCCCACTGGCCGCGCGTCAGCGTGTCGGGGCTGGCGAGCCCTTCGTCGAGAAGGGTTTTCCACAGCTCCAGCGCCTCGGCCACGCCTTCGGCATTGATGTCCTCGAAAGAGCCCCCGGCCATCTGCGCCCAGGGCAGGAACTGGAAGGTTCCCTCCTCGGAGGCGCGCGCCGAGAAAGCCACGCCATAGACGTCATTCGCGGGATCGGTCATCGCGCGGGCAGCCTCGAGGAATTCATCCCAGGTCGTGGGCGGGCTGTCCGGGTCCAGACCGGCGGCGGCCATCAGGTCCTTGTTGTAGTAAAGCGCGATCGTGTTCGAGGCACGCGGCAGGCCGAACATCCGGCCGTCCCAGGAAAGCGACGAGCGCGGCCCTTCGAAGATCGCATCGGCATCGATCACATCCGAGGCTGCGACCTTGTCGGTGATATCCAGAAACGCCCCGCGCGCCGAAAATGCCGCGTGGTCGGGGTTGTCGATGGCGATAAGATCAGGGTTGGTTCGCGTGGCAAAGGCGCGCAACGTGTCCGCCACCAGATCGTCGAACCGGATTTCGCGCACATCGATGGTGATGCCGTTATCCATTTCCGAGAATTCGCGTGCGAACACGCCTTCGGGCGCGGTTGCGCTCTCTGTCCAGAGGCTGAGTGTCACTTCGGCCTGTGCCGCGGTTGCGGTCAGACCGAGTGTCAGGGCCGTAGTCATCATCAGTCGGGTCATGTGGTCCTCCACTTTGGGAAAGGTCCGGGGTTGGCCCCCGGATCATTGCGGGTTGATTATGGAAATGAGAGCCTGTGCCTGTGCTCCGCGCAAGAAGACTGGCGGCCTGCCCCACGGCGCCTCGACGGAAATGGTATTCCCGCCTTCATGCGTGCTGCCGTCCCAGGCAAGATGCCAGTTTTCTCCGCGCGGCAGTGTTACCTCGCGGACGGTCGCGCCTGGGTCCAGCACGGGCGCGACCAGCATGTCAGGCCCGAGCATGTAGGCATCGCCGCGCCCGTAGAGATCCGGCTGGTCGGGGAAGTGGTAGAAGAGCGGCGCCATCACCGGATCGCCCGTCGCCGCGTGCTGCGCGAAGGCCTGCGAGACATAGGGCCGCAGCCGTTCGCGCAAGGCCAGCAGTTTGACGAGCACATCCTCGACCTCTGGCCCGAAGGACCAGACCTCGTTCGGTCCGCCTGTATTGGTGAAGATGTTGAACGTATCCTGCCCGTAGCTGACCGGCTGGCCCGGCTCGGGTGCAGGCACGCCTTCGGGGACGCGGAACCCGTGCAGGCGACAGATGGGAGAGAAGACGCCGAACTCGAACCAACGCACCAGCAGGTCGCGGAACGCGTCCGAGCCGCCATGGCCGTCATAGAAGCCGCCGATATCGGTCGTCCACCACCCCAGCCCCGACAGCCCGGCATGCAGACCCGCCGGGATCTGTGCGCGGAACCAGTCCCAGTCGGACCAGACATCGCCCGACCACAGGATCACGCCGTGCCGCTGCGCCCCGGCCCACGCCGAGCGGCAGAGAAGCACCCCTTCGCCCGCGCCCGCAGCGTCGAGCCCGGCGCGATACCCCTGCGCGTGCAGCAGCGGATAGGCGCACAGCATCTCGGCGCCGTTGCCCAGCGAGGTGCGGATGTTTTCGGGATGTGCCGGGCGCATCTCTGGCTCGCAGGCGTCCAGCCAGAAATGCCGGATGCCGCGGTCCAGGTAGTTGCGTTTCACAACCTCCCAGTGAAACGCGCGCGCCTCGGGGTTGAAGGCGTCGTAATAGGTGAAGAACCCCGCGCCAGAGGGGTCCTTGTCCGGGAAGGGAATGACGACCGGCACGCCGCGCTCGGTGGTCAGCAGATGGCCGGCTTCGGTCAGGCGGCGATAATGCTCGGAACTCGCCGAGACAGTGGGCCAGATCGAGACCATGACCTCGATCCCCATCTCGCGCAACTCGGCCACCATCGCTTCCACATCGGGCCAGTCGGCGGGGTCGAATTTCCACTCGCCCTGTCGGGTCCAGTGAAAGAAGTCGATGACGATACACGACAGCGGCAGGTCGCGGCGGCGGTATTCGCGGGCGACCTCGAGCAACTCGTCCTGTGTGCGGTAGCGCAGCTTGCACTGCCAGAAGCCCGTGACCCATTCGGGGACCTCGGGCGAGCGGCCGGTCGCCTGCGCATAGGCGCGCAGGATTTCGCGCGGACTGTCCCCCAGCGTGATCCAGTAGTCCAGACCGCCTGTCGCCTCGGCAGTCCAGCGGGTGATGTTGGTGGCGAATTCGGCCCGGCCCACGGCGGGGTTGTTCCACAGGAAGCCGTAGCCGCGCGAGGAGATAACGAAGGGGATCACCGCATGGGCGTTCTGCTGCAGCAGCGTGGTGGACACGCCCTTGAGGTTCATCTGCCCATGCTGCGGCTGGCCCAACCCCCAGAGCGCCTCGTCCTCATAGGCGCGAAACTGCT
>PXES01000078.1 GCA_003564655.1 Paracoccaceae bacterium | reverse complement strand
GCGCGCCATGTCCATGGCGGCCCGCCCGAACTCGCGCTGGTGACGATCATGCATTACGGCTCCGGGCGCGGCGATCACACGGCGCTGTTCATCAACGGCGCAGAGCGGGTGATCTTCGACCCGGCGGGAAGCTGGCGACGTGACGTCAATCCGCGGCGTGGCGATGTGCATTTCGGTATGGATTACGAGGCCGGCGCCTCGTTCTACGCCAGCCATGTGCGCGAGACGCATTATGCCGTGGTGCAACGGGTGGCCGTGACGCCCGAGACCGCTGCGCAGGCCACGGCGCTGGCGCTCGAGGCAGGGGCCGTCGGCCCGGCGCGCTGCACGGCGGTGACAGCGCGCATCCTGCGCCAGTTGCCCGGCTTCGAGGGGGTGGGCGCCACCTTCTTTCCGCAGGTGCTGATGCGCGATTTCGCAGAGTTGCCGGGCGTGGTGACGTATGAGTTGCACCAGGACGATCCCGATTACCACACCGCCCTGCGCGCGGCGCAGCGACCGCTGGGGTCGGACAGCTAACGTGCTTCGACCATCTCGTCGGTGAACTGCGCGATGATGAAGCGCCACCAGTCGAGGCTGTCGTCGAGATTGCGTATAGTCACCCCGCCGTCGAGATTGACGATGTCGTCGAGGATCAGATCGTCCTGCGCATCCAGCGACGCACGCCCGTAATTCCATGTCCGGTTCCATTGATTGATCTTCTCGAGCGTGACCCCGCCCGGATTGTCCCAGATGGCAAGGACCTGGATCGCCCGGCAATCGGCGCCGTCCGTGCAGCCATAGAAAAGCGCCATGCAGCCCGTGCCGTCGATGCGCCCGGCGATCATCGGATCGCCGAGGGCATCGGTCTCCAGCCGTGCCGATCCGTAGCCGCGCGCCAGATCCACGATCACGGCCGGGTCGGGGGCGTCGATCAGATTGCCGCTGATCGCGGGGGTGGCGAGCGCGGCGTGCGCGACAAGGGCGGTGAGCGGGCGGGGCATGAAGTGTCTTCGGGCGGGCAGGGCAAGGCGGCTTCTCGCGAAAGCGTGCGCGCACAAAGCCCTTTGCGCCCGCGACAACTTGCCAAGCCGCGTGGAATGGGCGATGCCCGGCCCATGTCGGACTTCGTCTATACCCCGCCCGACACGGCGCCCCGCATCCTGCACGAGGACGCGGCCCTTGTCTTTGTCGACAAGCCTGCGGGGCTTCTGTCAGTGCCGGGCAAGGGGCCCGACCGCGCCGATTGCCTGATCGCGCGGCTGCGTGGGGCCTACCCCGAAATCCTGCTGGTGCATCGGCTGGATCTGGACACCTCGGGGGTGATGGTCTTTGCGCGCACCCCCCATGCGCAGCGCCATCTCGGCCTGCAATTCGAGAAGCGCCAGACCCGCAAGACCTATGTCGCCCGCGTTCACGGGGTGCCCGAGGGGCGCTCGGGCCGTGTCGATCTGCCGCTGACCGTGGACTGGCCCAATCGCCCGCGCCAGATGGTGTGCCATGCGACGGGCCGCCCGGCGCAGACCGACTGGCAGGTGATAAAGCGCGAGGAGACAGGGGCGCGGATGCGGCTGCTGCCAGTGACCGGGCGCAGCCACCAGCTACGCGTGCACATGCTGGCGCTGGGGCACCCGATCCTGGGCGATCAGCTCTATGCGACCGGGGCGGCGCGCGACCACCCACGGCTGATGCTTCATGCCCACAGCCTGCGGCTGCGCCACCCCGAAGGCGGGCGCGGCCTGACGATCACCGCCCCGCTGCCTTTCTGAGCCCTTGGCACCCCGCAGGGGTGCCAGCGCCCGCGAGCGGGGCATGGGCGGGTGGGTGGGCTCCGCTCGCGGGCGCTTTGTCCTGACCGCTCTCAGGCCGACTGGCGAGAGCGATCGCCCGCACCGCCGGGCTTGCCCGCGCCGCGTCCCTTGACGCGCGGCTTGCGGCCCGCACCTGTGCGCGGCTTGGCCTGCGCGCCGCTTGCACCGCGACCCGCGCCACCGCGCCCGCCACTGCGCTGCCGGGCGGCGGCGCGTGCAGGACCAGCGAGATCATCGGGCCAGGGCGTGCCGCCCAGCACCGCCAGATCGCGCTTCATCAGCCGCTCGATGGCGCGCAGATCGCCCATCTCGGCGGGGGCGCAAAAGGCCACTGCGCGGCCGGACGCGCCTGCGCGCGCTGTGCGCCCGATGCGGTGGACGTAATTCTCGGGCACCTCGGGCAGCTCGTAGTTGTAGACATGGCGCACATCGGGAATGTCGATCCCGCGCGCGGCCACATCGGTCGCCCCCAGCACCTTCAGCCGCCCGTCGCGGAACGCGGCCAGGGCGCGTTCGCGCTGGCCCTGGCTCTTGTTGCCGTGGATCGCACCGGCCTCGACCCCCCAGCCGATCAACAGCTTCGTCAGCTTGTCCGCGCCGTGTTTGGTGCGCGCGAATACAAGCGCCAGATCCTCGGGGTGGTCCTTCAGATACCCTTCGAGCAGCCGCGCCTTGTCGCCCTGGCTGACGAAATGCACGGCCTGGTCGATCTTCTCGGCAGGCTTGCCCGGCGGCGATACCTGCACCCGCTCGGGGCGGTCGAGATAGGCATTCGCGATCTCGTTCATCTGTTTCGACATGGTGGCCGAGAACATCAGCGTCTGACGCTGTTTCGGCAGCAGTGCGGCGATCTTTCGCAGCGCGTGGATGAAGCCCAGATCAAGCATCTGGTCAGCCTCGTCCAGCACCAGCATCTGCGTGGCATCGAGCGTCAGCGCGCGCCGGTCCAAGAGGTCCAGCAGCCGCCCCGGGGTGGCCACCAGAATATCGCAGCCCTTGGCCAGTTTCTGGATCTGCGGGTTCAGCCCCGCGCCCCCCACAACGCGCTGCACCTTCAGCGGCGTCTTGCGGGCAAAGCCGCCCAGCGTCTCGGCGATCTGGTTGACCAGCTCGCGCGTCGGCGCAAGGATCAGCGCCTGCGTGGTCTTGGGCGCCGGGCGGCCCGCGCCCAGCAGCGCGTGCATCAGCGGCAGGCCGAAGGCCAGCGTCTTGCCGGTGCCGGTCTGGGCCAGCCCCAGCAGATCGCGCCCGTCCATCACCAAGGGGATGGCGCGCGACTGGATGGGGGTCGGCGTGGCGAGGCCTTGCGCCTCGAGCCCCGCCATCAGCACGGGCCGCAGCCCGAACATGGAAAAATCGGTCAAATTCTGTCCTCTCGCAGCCCGCAACACGGCAGGCGTCAGGCCTCCGACAGGATGCCGGTGGCGGTTTGGGGGCACCTGTTCAGAGGTGCCGCCCCCCATGCGTGATGTCGGGAAGCTTGTGGCGGGCCGGATGCCCTGCCCGCAGCGACAGGACTGCTCACGCGGCAGGCTGCGGGTGGCTCGCAAATGGGGCGCGGGGGCGCGAATGTCAAGCGTCAATGCGGATCGGGCTGCCGGGCAGCAAGCGCCAGCACGCCGGCAAGGGCGCACATGACAATGGGAAACATGGTGAAGACGCCGAAGCCGAAGGTCAGGTACATTCCCCCGCCCGAGACCAGCAGCAACGCCCCCCCGAGGAGGTTGGACGACCGCGCCATCGCCGCGCCCGCAATGGCCAGCACGGGCGCGATCAGGCTCATCGCGCGGATCAGCCCCATATTTGCCACGCCCCCGGTGAATTCCTCGAGCTCGGGGTAGCGAATCAGCAGATCCGTGTAGCCGAAGCTGAAAAAGCCCACGACCATGCCCCAGAGCCCGCCGATCAGCCCCAGCGTCAGTGCTGCATTCCGCATGTGCGCCCCCCTCGGCCTGCAGGGCGAAAACCGCCCGCGCCTGCCTCTCTACCCGCAAAGCTCTTGCGTTTTAACCCCGCTATGGCAGTCTCGACATGGGATGACAGACTTTCCACGATGCCCCTGTTTTCGCAGCCGGCAGCGGAAGACCTGGCTGAACGGCCCCGCGGCAATCCTGCCCGGGAAAGCGAGAACTGAGGAGACGACCGATGCCGACAGGCACCGTGAAATGGTTCAATACAACCAAGGGTTATGGATTCATCGCGCCGGACGGGGGCGGCAAGGACGTGTTCGTGCATATTTCCGCGGTCGAGCGCGCCGGGCTGACCGGCCTCGCCGATGACCAGAAGATCGCCTACGAGCTGCGTGCCGGGCGCGACGGGCGCGAATCGGCCAGCGATTTGAAGCTGCTGTAACGCGGCATCCGCCGCCGACCTGTCGCGGCCGCGAAGACGAAAGCGCCCTCGGGCCGTGCCCAGCCACCCACCCCGCACGGCCCGAGGGCGCGACCCGCGCTGTTCGCGCGGGCAGGGCTGCGGCTCGGGCTGTGCGCGGGGCTGACCGTCAGACCGCGCGGCGCAGGGCAGGGCGGTCTGTCAGCCGAGCCCCAGCGCGCGCTGGACATCGGCCTTCCAGCCAAGATGCAATGTCTCGCCCGCCCGGATGACCGGGCGTTTCATCAGCGTTGGATGCGCGGCCAGCAACGCCTCGGGTGGTGCGGCGCGTGCCTCCTCGTCCAGCCCGCGCCAGGTCGTCGAGGCGCGGTTGATCAGCTTGTCCCCGAAGGCGGACAGGAACTCGGCGCGCTCTGTCTCGGTCAGCGGCTCGGCGCGGATATCGCGCAGCCGCGCCCCCGGCAGCGCTTTCAGCGCCTTGCGGCAAGTGTCGCAATTGGGGAGGCCGTAGAGGGTGATCTGCATGGGAACGCTCCGGTTTTTCCGTATCAGTAGCCCACCCCGCGCCACACTTCCAGACGCCACGGGATCGCGCTAAGGGGGGCCATGGCGAAGCTCTATTTCCACTACTCGACAATGAATGCCGGCAAATCGACCGTGCTGTTGCAGGCCGCGCATAACTACCGCGAGCGCGGGATGGTGCCCTATCTGATGACTGCCGCACTCGACACGCGGGCCGGGGCAGGGCGCATCGCCTCGCGCATCGGGATCGCGGCCCCGGCGCAGGGGTTCGATGCGGGCGACGATCTGTTCGCGATGCTTGCCGCGCGGCTGGCCGAGGGGCCGGTCGCCTGCGCCTTTGTCGATGAGGCGCAGTTCCTGACCGAGGCGCAGGTCTGGCAGCTTGCCCGCGTGGTCGATGATCTGGGCCTGCCGGTCATGTGCTACGGGCTGCGGGTGGATTTTCGCGGGCAGCTTTTTCCCGGCTCGGCGGTGTTGCTGGCGCTGGCGGACGAGATGCGCGAGGTGCGCACCATCTGCCATTGCGGGCGCAAGGCGACCATGGTGGTGCGGCTGGGGGCCGATGGGGCGGCGCTGACGGATGGCGCGCAGGTGCAGATCGGCGGGAATGAAAGCTAT
>PXES01000367.1 GCA_003564655.1 Paracoccaceae bacterium | reverse complement strand
TCTGCCTTCAGCCCCGTCACGGGGGCCGCGCATTGGGAAAGCCTGCTGCGCGCCCGCGCGATCGAGACGGGCTGTTTCATCCTCGCCCCGGCGCAGACGGGCGAGCACGCTGCAAGCGAAGGGCGCCCGCGCCGCACGCATGGGCACAGCCTGGCCGTCGCACCGTGGGGCGAGGTGTTGCTGGACATGGGGACCGCGCCCGGCGTGGGGCTGGTCGAGATCGACCTCGACCGCGTACGCGCGGCCCGTGCTCGGGTGCCGTCGCTCGCCCATGATCGTGCTTTCGCCCCGCCAGAGCCGGTGCCATGACGCGCCCGCGCACTGATCTGGCGAATGCGTTGTTCAGCGAGTTGCTGATGGCCGACCAGCTTGCGCGCAACCGCATCTCGCGGGTGCTGCCCAAGGGGATGGAACTGTCGCATTTCGGGGTGCTGAACCTGCTGGCCCGCGCGCAGGCCGAGATGAGCCCGGCCGAACTCGCCCGCGCCTTTCATGTCACGCGCGGGGCGATGACCAACACGCTCGCCAAGCTGGAATGGGCAGGCTACGTCCATATCCGCCCCGACTGGGACGATGCGCGGCGCAAGATGGTGGCGATCAGCCCCGCGGGCCGCGCCGCGCGCGACGCCGCGCTTGCCGCGATCACACCGCTGATCGACCAGGCGGTGCATTCGCTGGGCGAGGATCGCGTGCGCCAGACCATCCCCGTGCTGCGCAGCCTGCGCCAGCGCTTCGGCGAGGGGGATGGGGGTTGAATCCCCTGCCGCGTGCCATAAGGTGCACTCCGGCGCAGTACTGCGTCCAATCGGGACGGACGCAGGCGTGACCCCCATGCAGGATGATATCGCGGCACTTCTGGTTCGGCTGGCCCGACAGGATCGCGATGCGCTGCGCGCGCTCTATCCGCTGTGCGCCCCGAAACTTACCGGTTTGCTGATCCGTATGCTGGGGGACAGGGCAGAGGCCGAGGACGCGCTTCAGGATGTGTTCGTGAAGCTCTGGCAACGCGCCGCCACGTTTGATTCTGACAAGGGTTCCGGGATGTCCTGGATATGTGCCATCGCGCGCAATCATGCGCTGGACCGGTTGCGCGCCCGCAAGGCGCGCCGCAGCCACCAGACGGATGAACTGGATGATGGCATCCAGATCGCCGATGCGCGCCCGTCGGCCGAGGCGACCGTGATGCTGCGCGCGCAGATGCAGGACGTGCTGCGCTGCTTCGAGGAATTGCCCACTGATCGCGCGCAGGCGGTGCAGGCCGCCTATCTGCAGGGCCTGAGTTATCAGGAACTCGCCGAGCGCCATTCGGTCCCGCTGAACACGATGCGGACCTGGCTGCGCCGCGCGCTCATCAGCCTGAGGGAGTGTCTGGACAGATGACCGACGACGCCCCCCTCACCCCGCAGGAAGCCGATGACGTGCTGGCCGCCGAATATGTGCTGGGCCTGCTGGACGGCGACGAATGGCGCAAGGCGCGCGACCGCGCCGAGACCGATGGTGAATTCGCTACGCGTGTGCAGGCTTGGGAGGCGCGTCTGGCGCCGCTCAACGCGGAATTCCCAGAGGTCGAGCCCCCCGACCGCTTGCCCGCGATCGAGGCGCAACTCTTCCCCGCCCGCGAGCCGCGCTCGCGGCGGCGCTGGCTGACGGGGTTCGGGCTCGGCTCTGCGGTGGCGGCGATGCTGCTGGTGGTGATCTTCATTGCCTTCCCGCCCACTCGGGTTGCCCCCCCGGCGCTGCCGCCCCTGCAGGCCGAACTGGTCGACGCCGAGCGCGGGCTGACCCTGCTGGTGGGCTACACGCCCGAGACCGAGGCGCTGAGCGTCACCACCACCGGCCCGGAGGCCGAGGCGGGGTCGGTCTACGAGTTGTGGGTGATCGACGAGACCGGCGTGCCGCGTTCGCTCGGGCTGCTGGCGGATGTCGAGACGCAGCTTACTGCCAGACTTGAGGCCGGGCAGACCCTTGCCGTGTCTCTCGAACCGGAGGGCGGCTCGCCCGAGCCTGAACCGACCGGGCCGGTCCTTGCGACGGCACCGCTTGACGCGACCTGACATTTTCGTGAACTGGCCTGTGTGGTCGAAACTCCGGCCCCGCACGCCCCGTTGCCGCAGCGTGAAGACGGTCATGTGACCGTTCACGCCATGACAGCAACAGGAGAGATCCATGAAACGCTATCTTCTTGCCTCGGCCGCATTGATTGCCGCATCGGTCGCACAGGCCAACATGCCCGCCAACCCCGAGGTCGGCGGCGCGCCGATGTTCGCGGACCGCAATATCGTCGAGAATGCCGTAAATTCGGCCGATCACACGACGCTGGTTGCGGCTGTTCAGGCCGCCGAACTGGTCGACGCGCTACAGGGCGAGGGGCCGATGACAGTCTTCGCCCCTGTCAATGCAGCGTTCGAGGCACTGCCCGAAGGCACGGTCGACACGCTGCTGATGCCCGAGAACAAGGCGATGCTGCAGCGCATCCTGACCTCGCATGTGGTCGCGGGGAATCTCAGCGGGCCGGAACTGATGCGCCGTGCCCGTGCGGCTGGCGACGGGTTCTTCCACATGGAGACGCTTTCGGGCGCTGCGCTGAGTGCGCAAGTCCGCGGCAACACGCTGTGGATCTATGACGAGTCGGGCAATGCCGGGCGCGTGACGATCAATGACGTGAACCAGTCGAACGGCGTCATCCATGTCGTTGACACGGTGCTGCTGCCGCGCTGACGGATCAGGGCGGGCTGCCGGGACGCAGCCTGCCCTGCCTCTCTACCTGTTCTATCTATCGCGCAGTTGCTCGGCAGATTCGTGGATGGCCTTGTACTGACCGCCTGGCCGGTGGAGCCACAGATAATCAGGCAGAATCGTCTGCATCGGCGTGGGTGTGATGCCCAGATCCTCAAGCCCGCGCGCCCCATCGCTTACCACATTATCGGTCTTGAGGTTGCGCACCTGGTCGCGTGTCAGCAGCCCGTTGGTGAACAGACCCAGCGTGACGGTCTGCACCGCGTCCAGCACGCCGCCCATGAGGCTCGCAACCGGGAAGGGGATGTCGAGCAGCACCCGCCGCCGCCGGATCTCGCGCAGCATGCGCGCCATCAGGGCACGGAAATCAGAAATCTCGGGGCCGCCAAGCTCGAATATGCCGGGGTCCACCCCCTCGATCAGCGCCTTGGCTGCGGCTGCGGCGACATCATCGACATAGACCGGCTGGAATCGCGTCGCGCCCCCCACCACGGGCAGAAACGGCGAGAAGCGGGCCATGCCCGCGAACCGATTGAAGAACTGGTCCTCATGGCCGAAGATGATCGACGGGCGCAGGATGACGGCCTGCGGCATGTGCTCGCGTACCAGCGCCTCGCCACGCGCCTTGGTCTGCTGGTAGATACTCTCGGAATCGGCATCCGCGCCGATGGACGAGATGTGGACCATCCGCTCGATGCCCTGCTCTGCCGCAAGGCGCGCGATCCGGCCCGCCCCTTCGGCCTGCACGGCGCCGAAGCGATTGCGCCCCGCCTCGACAAGGATCCCGACGCAGTTGACCACCGCATCGGCGCCCTGCATCACGGCCCGCACTGACGCATCGTCGCGGATGTTGCAGGCCACGGGCTCGACCTGCCCGACCGCGCCGTAGGGCTTGACATGAAGCGCCTCGTTCGGGCGACGGACCGCGACCCGAACCCGCCATCCGGCCTGCGCCATGCGTCGGGCGATGTACCGCCCCACAAAGCCCGACCCGCCATAGATGGTCACCAGTTTCGACATCTGCGCCCTCCGCTGGTCTGCGCCTCTCCGTGAGATAACGCCCGACCCGTCCGATCACAAGGCGGAAGCGATTTCACCCGCAACCTGCGGGGTTTCTCCGGTAGAGATCTGGAAATCATCACCTTGCCGCTTAATGAGTTGCACCGCGATATTCTGGCCAATGCCGAGGCGCGATCCTCGAAATGCGATGTGATCGCCCCCGATATGCCATGGTTGGGCGAGGTGGCGGAGCAGGGCATTATCCTGCCACGGGAGGAGTTGATCCGCGAGCATCGGTTCCAGCATACCGATTTCTATTCCAGCACCTGGCACGGGCGCAATCCGGCGTGCCGATCCAGCCGACCCATGAGCCGCTGTTCTACCGCAAGGATTTTTTCGCGACCTCGGGGTTGGAAGCGCCGCAGGCATCCGACGATGGGCTGTCCGCCGCCCGCGCGCTGAACCGCTCGGGTTTCCAGCTATCCGGGAGCGTGATGAATCACGGGCGGGGAATGCCGCGCCTTTGAAATCGGGATTTCGCAGCACATCCAGCGCCTCGGATGCGGCGTGAAACGCCTCGCCCAGCGCATGTTCGGTGCGGATATCGAAGACGGCCACTGGCCCACCCGTGCCATGATGGGCTTCGGCGCCGCGTTCCTGATCCCCGCAGGACTTGAAAAAGGGAAGCACCCCATCCCAGCCGCTGCAGGCGGCCACAGACGCATCCTTTTCCAACATATGAAAACGCGGCGCTGGTGCTGAACAGGAAAGGCGGCGCAGTCCATTCTGTCGCCGCCGCGGCAGTCAGCCGGTGGTCCTCGGCCCCATGGGATCGCAGGTCTACCCCCATTTCATAGCTCAATCAGTTGATGCTTGACGCAACGTCAGCATTGGCCGAGACTGTTCACAATTGAAAATATGCGTTTACGGCGGGCGGGTTGGTTGAGCGAGGTCGGGTCTGTATTCCGGCGCGAAGGCGCCATGCGGGACAGCACCATGCGACAGGGTGCATGGGCACTGCATGAGTGGGCCTGCCAGCCCTATTTCACGCTTATCGCGATCTTTATTTTCGCCCCCTACTTCTCGACCCATGTTATCGGCGACCCGGTTCGCGGGCAGGCTGCGTGGGGGTATGTGCAGGCCAGTGCGGGCTTTGCGGTTCTGATTGCCGCCCCGCTGCTTGGGGCGATGGCCGATGCCTCGGGGCGGCGCAAGCCGTGGATACTCGCCAGCGCCGTGCTGGCGGTCGGGGGGTGCGCCCTGCTCTGGACGGCGCTGCCCGGCGCGCCGGTCTGGCCGATCGTGATCGCGCTGATCCTCGTCGTGCTGGGGATCGAGACGCTCTATGTCTTTGCAAACGCCATGTTGCCGGGGATCGCTTCGGCGCGCAGGCTGGGGCTGGTGTCAGGGCTCGGGATCGCGCTGGGCCAGCTTGCCGGGCTGGTGTCGCTGGTCATCGTGTTGCTGGCCTTCGCCTTGCCGGGGCAGATGGAGGCGCCGTTCGTCCCCGCCGTCCCGCTTTTCGGCCTCGACCCCGC
>PXES01000154.1 GCA_003564655.1 Paracoccaceae bacterium | reverse complement strand
TCGACATAGACGGGGTTTTCCATCACGCGGATGCGCATCCCGTCGATGTCACCGGGCTCGCGCACGGGGCGCTGGCTGTTGGTCAGGTTGCGAAAGCCGCGCTCGGCATAGGCCAGACCCTTCAGATTCACCTCGCTCAGCCGGTCGAGCAGTTCCTGCCCGATCTCGCCGTCAAGAATGCTGTAGGCCTCGTCCGCGCTGGCGAAGAGGAAGGGCAGCTCGAACACGGCGATCTCTTCAAGAAAATTCGCCACCGGGCCATTGGTGATCACGCCCATATCGACAGTGCCGATCTGCATGCCCTCCAGCAGGGTGCGTTCGTCGCCAAGTTCGGCATTGGGGTAGATTTCGATGGTGACAGCGCCCTCGGTGCGGTCCGCGACCAGTTCCTGGAACCGCGTGGCGGCGATGTGGAAGGCGTCCTGTTCATTCACCACATGGGCGAGGCGCAGCGTGGTGGGCTCCATCTCGGACAGATCGGCCGCCGCCCAGCCCGCAGTCGACATGGCCATCAGTGCGCCGAGTGTTGTCGCTTTGGTCAGTGATTTCATCATGATTCCAATTTCCTCCCGAATTCCGGATTACCGGCGCGGCATCGTTAGCAAACCCTTGGTCAAGGTCAACCCGACGCTGTGCCCCTGGCTTGACGGCGGATGCCATGCGGGGGGCGTCCCGGACTGACCAGCGCGGATTGTCGCGCCCCGAAGAGGCCCTGCTTTATTCGAGCCTTCCAACGAGACGAACCGAGTCGTACTTCTTGCGCTCCGTCGCCCAGATCGTCTCGGCCAGATAGACCCAATAGTCGCGTCCGCGAGGGCGTTCTTGATCCGAAAGCCCCAAATTCTGCGCAATCTTGCGTTGCGCTTCTTTCCAATCCGAAGAGAATTGGCGGCAGTAGCCTCGAAACATGACGTCTTCAACAATCATACCGACAGACCCGAAAAGCTCTTCAAGGCTGTGTGCTGTGAAGAAGTTGAGATGCCTCGGGACATCGAGCCAATGCCAGGCGGCGCCAAAACGCTCTGCTCCTTTGCATTCGTTATTCGGGACTTCAGCAATGACCGTTCCTCCATCTTTCAGAACACCGATGGCATTCCTGACGGCTTCGAACGGATCCAGGCAGTGTTCGAGGACATGCATGAAGATGACCACGTCGAACAGGCCGCCCAACATCTCGCGCGGAAGATCCTCTGCGGTTCCCTCATGGACTTGATGCCCGGCGAAGCGGGCGACAGCACGAGCCTCGGGGTCTGGTTCGACGCCAACTACGCTATGTCCGAGCGCCTTGAGTGTCGTTAAATTGGCACCGTTGCCGCATCCTATTTCCAGAATGCGACGTTTCTTCTGATCACCCAGAACCTTCAACCACCACTCCCTGTCGGGCTCGACACCTTTGTCCGCCAACCAAGAGATTTTTGTCTGCAGGCGCTGGAACGGATTGTGCGCCAGAGGACCCGGCATCAGTCGAGGTGCGTGCGTATAGTACTCTTCGAGCTGATAGAACGATGGTACCTCAGAAAGCCCGGGTCGTGGCCAAACCTGTCCGTAAGATCTCTGCGATTCCCAAAGAATAGTGTACTCATTCTTGACACTTGGTCGACGCCAGTCCCCCGGCACATGCAACCATTTATCGGCAAGATCTGGATTGATTTTTTCGAACATTACGCCGTGTTGCCTACCTTGATATCGACCTGCGAGTCATTGCGCCGTGTTGCTGCCTCTGTATAGCGCGTGGCAGCCACGCCCCGCAAAGCCGCCCTTCGCCGCAGCCCGGTCATCGGCGTCAGTCATTCACAGCGAAATCGGCGGATATTCAGGCGATACCCGCCCGCGAGAGCCCGTCAAGGTAGCAGTCGATCTGGTCGCGGCATTTCAGGTAGAACAGGCGGCTGCGGGCCAGGTCGAGCGAGAAGTCGGGTCTGGCGCGCAAAAGCGCGCTGCGCGCGCGGGCGATCCGGGCGGGGTCGCCAATATGGCCCAGGGCGGCAAGCAGGTTCGCGTGGGCCGAGTAATGGGCATTGGGGACCTGCACGGCACGTGCGGCGGCGCGAACCGCCCCTTCGTGGTCCGTCCCGAAAAGATGCGCGAGCGCGCGGTAGGAATGGAACGCCCAGCGGAACGGGTCGTGCGGGCTGAGGTCGATGGCGCGCTGAAAGTGCCGGATCGACTCGTCGATGCGCCCCTCATAAGCAAGCGAGTCGCCCAACCCGCAATGCGAGAGCGCAAGGTAGGGGTTGAGGTCCAGCGCGTGCTCCAGCGCATCGATGGCCAGATCGTATTCCTGACGCGCCAGCCGCACCCGGCCCAGCGCGAAGTGCCCCTGCGGATCGCGGTCGTCGCGTGCCAGCCCCTGCAGCGCCAGATCCAGCGCATCGTCGAGCCGCGCCTGGCTCACCGCGCCCTCGAAATAGACCATCTCCAGCGTGATGGCATAGGCAA
The DNA here is from genome assembly GCA_003564655.1 of Paracoccaceae bacterium. Lineage (GTDB taxonomy): Bacteria > Pseudomonadota > Alphaproteobacteria > Rhodobacterales > Rhodobacteraceae > Roseinatronobacter. The sequence goes on along the minus strand of PXES01000154.1, from coordinate 2,868 downwards.
GGCGCGTGTAGGGCTCGGCGAAGTCCGGCTCGGCGCGGATGGACATGCGCAACAGGTCCTGCGCGCGGCGGTTGCTCTCGGCAGAGAAGCGATAGAATTCGGCCATGCCGAGGTGAAACAGCTCCCACGCGCCGCGATTGGCGCGCGGCAGGCTGCGGGCCTTCTGCTGCTCGGACACGCCAAGATCGGTGGCCAGCCGCGCCGCGATGGTGCCGCAGATTTCGTCCTGGAACTCGAAGATCTGCGCGAGGTCTAGGTCGAAGCTGTCAGCCCAGACGCGGCGCATGGTGCCGATCTCCACGGCCTCGGCCCGGATGCGCCCCCGGTCGCCCGCCTTGCGCAGACTGCCCGTCAGGACATGGGTGGCGCCAAGCTGGCCCGCGATCACGTCCAGCCCGTCGCGAGAATCCCGAAAGGCAAAGGCCGGGTTGCGGGCGATGACATTGATCCAGCGGTGCTTGCTGAGTGCGGTGAGGATGTCCTCGGCGATGCCATCGGCAAAGACCCGGCCACTGGTGTCGCCCGACAGGTTGTCAAAGGGCAGCACGGCGATCAGCGGGCGCGCGGGCTCGGGCTGCACGGGCGGTTGCGCGACAGCACTACCCTGCGCCGTGACCGGGCGCAGGAAGCGAAAGCCGCGACCGTGCACTGTGGCAATGCTGTGCTGGGCGCGGCCACTGTCACCCAACGCCTGCCGCAACGCCTTGACCTGGCTGCTGAGCGCGGTGTCCGACACGATCCGCCCGCTCCACAGGCTTGCGAAGATCTCGTCGCGCGGGACAACGCGGTCGGTGTTGGTGGCCAGCAGGACGAGCAGATCGAAGGCCAGCGGCTCCAGCGGAACCTCCGTGCCGTCGCGGTGCAGGCTGCGCCGCTGCGGGTCGAGCGTGAAGCCATCGAAGCACAGGCAAGCGCTGGTCCCCGCAGCTTCGGTCCGCCGCGCGCGAAAGGCCGCGACCGGAAAGGGCGCGGGCGGCACCTCGACCGGGCCGTGGGCGTCCAGTGCGATGCCCGGCGCGGGCCGGACCGCCGCCCGCGCCGTGGCCGAGACCAGCACCTCGCCCGCCTGCGCGCTCTCCGCCAAGGCCTGTGCGACGGCCTTCGCGGTGTCCGTGTCGCTGGTGTCCACCGGCACATCGATCCCGACCCGCGCGCCCGAGGGGGGCGCGGCGAGCATGTTCACCAGTTCCAGCGCGCAGCGCAGCGTCGGAAGAACGGTCGCGAAAACGGCAAGCGCGCCCTCCCTGCGCCAATCGACGCTGACCGCGCCATGCCGCTGAAGCACCGTTTCCAGCAGGTCGCGGTCCCGCAGCGTCGCGTGACCGTCCGAGGGATCACGGTCAAGCCCGACAAAGGCGAAAGCTGGTGTCTGCGACATCGGCTGTTCCCCTGCGAGACGCGCCGAGCGGGTAGGGGGCGACAGGCCCGGGCGCGCGCCGCCAAAGGCTGCCGCATCACGCGGCCGCACGTGACGGATTGTCGCAGCATGATCGCCGAAATGCGCTGAAATTGCAATCTGAACGCGTATTTTCCACGGCAGGGCGCCGAGTCAGACGGGTTTGCCAACAGCGCCCCGGCATGGGCATCGCCGGGCCGGGGCGCGCATCGTGCAGCCCCTGCGCCAGTGCGGTCTCGTCTGCGTCCCGGTTCCGCGCGCCGCCCCTAGCCGTGGCGCATCGGTTCGGGGACGTAGCGGAACGCCTCGCCCTTGCGGCTGACATGACCGATGCCGGGGAAGGGGAAGTGATAGCCCGCCACCCGCATCCGGTCCGTGGCCAGCATGTCGAGCACCCGCCGCCGGGTCTGCGCCCCGGCCTCGGGGTCGGTGTCGAAGGAAAACCCCCAGTCCGGATGGCGGAAGGACACGGCCGCATGATGCGCTGCGTCGCCGATGACGAAACAGGTCGCATCGCCCGAGGCGATGATGAAGGACGTGTGGCCCACCGTATGCCCCGGCGTGGCCATTGCGGTGATGCCGGGCAGCACCTCTTGCCCGTCCTCGACAAAGGCGATGCGCTCGCGCAGAAGCAGCAGATTGCGCTGCGCGCCCTGGGCAATCACCCCGGCGAATCCCCCTAGCGCGACGACCTCTTCGCTGGTCCAGAACCCGAAATCCGCCTGCGACAGGTGCACGGCAGCATTGGGGAAATTCGGCGCGCCATCGGCATCCGTCAGGCCGAAACAGTGATCCGGGTGGGGATGGGTGAGCAGGATATCGGTGACGGCGGCGGGATCGAAGCCCGCAGCGCGCAGATTGTCCATCAGCCGACCATGCCTGTCACCCGGATCGAAGCCCAGAGCCGTCCACGCGTCAGGCTCATCGCCGGGACCCGGGGGCGCCCAGCCCGTGCCGGTATCGATCAGCACCAGCCGGTCGCCTGTGTTCAGGACAAGAACATTCTGTTCCAGCAACGTCGGCTCATTGGGCAGAAAAGCGTCCGCCAGAACGCCGTGCAGCGCATCCGGGTCTGCTCGCGGGAAGTGGTCGGCGGCGGCCCCGATATTCATGGGGCCATCCGACACGACCGTGGCCTCGATATCGCCGATGGCAAAGCGATACCAGGGCGGCTGGCCAAGCTCGGGGGTTTCGACACGCGCCCTGGCCGGTCGCGGTGCCAGCCCGGTGAGAACCGCAGGCGCGGCGACAAGGGCTGTCGCGGACATGACACCGTGGCGCATCAGGTCACGGCGGGCGATGGGGCGTTCTTCGGGCATCTTATCCTCCAATACATCGTCTGGTGCAAATGGGTCGGGGTGGGTGTGTCGCTGCCACTGTCCTGCCAATCCAGGCTCTGGAACGCGCAAGACGGCGCGCACGGGCGAGCGCGCGGATCAGCCCCGCGCCGCGCTCCGGCCAAGGAAATCCGC
>PXES01000241.1 GCA_003564655.1 Paracoccaceae bacterium | reverse complement strand
CTAGCTTCGTTGTCGCCAGTTCGTGCTCGCCATTGCGTTCATACGCATCGAGGATGCTGATCAGCAGCTCTTTGAGATCATCCTGCATATCGCGAGGCTTTCGCCTCTGACAGCATACGCCCGATCATGACGGGTCTTTGGGTCCGTTGTGAACAGAATATAACCCAACACATCGAACAGATCACTGTCAGGTGCATCCACTAGCCTTCGGATGTCGTTCAGGCGGTCAGTGTCATAGCCTCTATCTGACAGCTGCGTCAGGAAAGTCTCGCGACCATCGGGGTTGCTCCAGGCCTCGCGCAAAAGGTATTCGTCCGTGATCAGTCCGGTCAGATCCCCAAAAAGGCGCTCCATAAACTCTTGAGCCGAAATCGGCTTGCCGTCCGCGCTCCAATAGGTGGTGGTGGCGAGATAGCGGATCGCGCGGGTCTTGCCATCGGCCAGCTAGATCCTGATCTTCGCTTTCGGTTCATCCTCGCCACTGCCACCCTCTGGCCCTTCCGGGTCAGTCGGCGGCTCTGGCGCGGGTTGATCTGGCCCAGGCCGCGGGGGTTCCGGGTCAATCGGGTCGCCATCCCATTCGGGGTCGTTGAAATTCTCATGCGCCTTCACGAAATCCCAGATCGTGAAGAAATCCTTGCCCTCATAGACCTGCGTTCCGCGCCCGATGATCTGCTTGAACTCGATCATCGACCGGATCTGGCGCATCAGCACGATGTTGCGCACATTCAGCGCATCCACGCCCGTGGACAGCTTTTGCGAGGTCGTCAGGATCGTCGGGATCGTCTTCGCGTTGTCCTGAAAGTCGCGCAGGTGCTGATCGCCTATCGCCCCGTCATCTGCCGTCACGCGCATGCAGTAATTCGGGTGGGTTCTGGTCTTCACCTGATTGATCAGGTCGCGCACCAGTGCCGCGTGATCCTGCGTGGCGCAGAACGCGAGCGTTTTGTGGCGCTGGTCGATCTGGTCCATGAACTCGCGCACGCGGCTCAGCTCGCGCTCTTCTATGATCACGCGGGTGTTGAAATCGCCCTCGCCGAACTTGTCGCCAAGCTCGACCTCGCCTTCCGGCACCTGATCACTGCCGTCATAGACATATTCATCAATCGTGCTGGCCATCTGGCGCACCTTGAACGGGGTCAGGTAGCCATCCTCGATCCCGTCGCGCAGCGCGTAGGTATAGGCTGGCTCGCCGAAATAGGCGTAGGTGTCGGCGTAGTGGCGGCGCTTGGGCGTGGCAGTCAGGCCAAGCTGGGTGGCGGGCTCAAAGTATGCCAGCAGCCCGCGCCATTCGCTTTCATCCTTGGCCCCGCCCCGGTGGCATTCGTCGATGATGATGAAATCGAAGAAATCCGGGTCATACTGGCGAAAGATCGGCTCGCCCTCGCCGGTCATGAAGGTCTGGAAGATCGTGAAGAACAGGCTGGCATTGCGCGGCACGCGGCCGCCATTCTTGCGGATCGCGGTCGGGTCGATGCGGGTGATGGCGTCGGACGGGAAGGCGCTGAAGGAATTATACGCCTGATCGGCCAGAATGTTGCGATCCGCCAGAAACAGGATGCGCGGGCGGCGCACCGGTTCGCGCGTCAGGTTCCATTTGGCGTGAAACAGCTTCCACGCGATCTGAAACGCGATAGAGGTCTTGCCGGTCCCGGTGGCCAGTGTCAGCAGGATGCGGCGCTGGTCCTGCGCCACGGCTTCCAGTGCGGCGGTGATGGCGTTGTGCTGGTAATAGCGCGGCTGCCATTTGCCGCCATTGGCCTCGAACGCCCTCGAACGGCAGCAGTTGGCGGGGAGCGGAGTTTGCAAATTCGAGCGTCAGGGTTGCAGTGCGCGACATGTCCGGCCCAGAACAGACATTCGACTTTGCAACCAGGCGTCGCTGCAACGGGTGCATCTCGCTGTTCGTGGTCCGGCTCGCGCGTCTGCAAGTCGCAACAACTTGATGCATCGCAATGACGCGCTGACGCTCAATTGCTATCCTGAAACGCGACCCTGTCCGTGCGAGCCTGAGACATAAGCACGAAATGCGAAGGCAAGTGTACCGAGGAGGCGTCATGAGCACCCCCAAGATACCACCGACCTCTGACCAACCTGAGAAGCCGGGACCGATGCAAATGCTCTGGCTGATTGCTTTCGGGTTGCTCGCCTTGATGTTCCTTTTGTCGCAGCAGTCAGACACGCCCGGTGCAACGAAGACTGTATCCTACAGCGAATTGAAAACCCTGATCCGCGATGGTGACGTTCGCGAGGTGACCTTGCAGGAAACGGCAATTCTTGCCTTGATGCACGAACAAAGTGCTGAAGGGGCTATCCGCATGCGGGCGATCACGCCCGTGCAGCCTGATCCAACGCTTCTGCCGCTTCTGGAAGAGATGGGTGTGACTGTCACCGCTGAAGCGCCCCGAGCGCCTTCGACCCTGATCTGGTTCCTGCCGTGGCTCCTGATCATCGCCCTCTATTTCTGGCTCAGCCGTCGGATGATCGGGAGGCTTGGTGGCGGAGTGGGCGGAATGGGCGATTTCCTGAGCGGTCGATCCTCGAAACCTGCCAAGCTGACCAGCAAGGTCACATTTTCCGATGTTGCGGGTCAGGACGAAGCCAAGCGCGAAGTCTCGGAGCTTGTCGAGTTTTTGCGCGATCCCGACCGTTTTCAGCGCGTGGGCGCAACTGTCCCGCATGGTGTGTTGCTGATGGGGCCGCCCGGAACCGGCAAGACGCTGCTGGCGCGCGCGCTGGCGGGCGAGGCGGACGTGCCGTTCTTCTCCACCTCGGGATCGGAATTTGTGGAAATGTTCGTGGGGGTCGGCGCGGGGCGCGTGCGCAAGATGTTCGAAGCCGCCCGCAAGCACGCGCCTGCGATCATCTTCATCGACGAGTTGGACAGTATCGGACGCACCCGCGGCACCGGTCTGGGCGGTGGCCATGACGAACGTGAACAGACGCTGAACCAGATACTTGCCGAACTCGACGGGTTCAGCGCACGTGAGGCCGTGGTGGTGCTGGCCGCCACGAACCGCCCCGATGTGCTCGATCCCGCGTTGCTACGTCCGGGACGGTTTGACCGGCATGTCACCCTGTCGCTGCCGGACAAGGATGCGCGACGCGCGATCCTTGAGGTGCATGTCAAGGGGCTGCCGCTGCACCGCGATGTCGATCTGAATCAGGTCGCGGCGGGCACGCCGGGTTTTTCCGGGGCGGATTTGAAAAACCTGCTGAACGAGGCCGCGATCACGGCCGCCCGCCGTCGTGGTGGCGATATCACGCCCGACGATCTGGACGAGGCCCGCGACAAGGTAATGATGGGCACTGTGCGGACCTTGGCGATCCAGCCTGATGAGCGCCACCGCCTGGCCGTCCATGAGGCAGGTCATACTGCAGCGGCCTATTACAACCCCGGCGGGGATCCGATCTACAAGGTCACGATCATTCCGCGCGGGCGCAGCCTTGGCAGCACCCATATGCTGCCTGCCCATGACCGCCACACGCTCTCCGAATCCTACCTGCGCGCGCAGTTGGTCACACTTTTGGCGGGAAGGGCGGCGGAAAAGCTGTTGCTGGGTTCGGTCAGTTCGGGTGCGGATGATGATATCCGCCGCGCGACAGTGCTGGCACGTTCGATGGTGGCGCGCTGGGGGATGGACCCGGAGATTGGCCCGGTCGATCTGCGCGACAGCGAAGATCATCCGTTCCTCGGCCAACAGATCGCGCAACCGCGCAGCTATTCGGACAAAACCGCCACGCGCGTTGATCAGGCCGTGATGGCGCTGCTGCAAGATGCAGAAGCCAAGGCTGTGGGTTTGATCGAAGACCATCGTGACCGGATCATCTGCCTCGTGGCGCGGCTGGAAGCCGAAGAAACGCTCGACCTTCCGGCCATTCGTCAATGTCTCGACACTGACAGCAAGATCACGCCGCTTTCCCGGAACAGGACATAGGCCATGCCCCCCGATCGCTCTAAGGCGCCGAAAAGCAGACTGGATCCCCCCGCCATGGTGCAACTGCCGGGTGTAAAACCGGCGGCGTCTTCGAAAACGAAACCGTCCCATCAGACTTTTGACCGTGCTGCGCGCGGTGTCATGGCAAAGCTGAGCGGCGGCGTGTCAAGCCATGCCTTTCTGGAGGCCTGGAGCGATTGGGCGCAGCATATGGTGCGCTCACCGGGCCGCCAGTTGGAATTGCTCGAACATGCGCAGAAAAACGCGCTGAAGCTGATGGGGGGCTTGCTTGATCCCGAAGCAAAAGCGCCCTTCTCGCCAAAGCCTTATGACCACCGTTTCACTCATCCCGACTGGCAAAAACAGCCGTTTCGGATGTGGCAGCAGGGGTTTTTGGCAACGCAGGACTGGTGGGATCACGCGACCGAACCCATGCGCGGCTTGCGCCGTGAAGATGCCGAGCGCGCGCGTTTTCTGGCCCGCCAGACGCTCGATCTGGTCTCGCCCTCCAATTTTCCCTGGCTCAATCCCGAAATCATCGCGGCCACGCGGGACACAGAAGGCCGCAACCTGACTGAAGGCATGGGCAAGTTTTCCCGCGACATGATCAAGACGCTCAGCGGTCATCGCGATCCCGCCCCTGAAGGCTTTGAGATCGGCAAGGATCTTGCCTGCACCCCTGGTCAGGTGGTGTTTCGCAATGACCTGTTCGAGTTGATCCAGTATGCGCCGCAGACAGAGCAGGTGCGCGCGCAGCCTATCCTGATCGTGCCGGCCTGGATCATGAAATACTATATTCTCGATCTGTCACCGCATAATTCGATGGTGCGCTATCTGGTGGCGCAAGGCTTCACCGTCTTCATGATTTCATGGTACAACCCGACTGCGGATCAGGCGGAATTGTCACTGGAAGATTACCGCAAGCGCGGCGTTCTGGCCGCGCTTGATGCAGTTTGTGCCATCGTGCCTGATGTTCCGGTCAATGCGGTCGGCTACTGTCTGGGCGTCACGATTCTGGCCATCACAGCCGCCACAATGGCACGCGATGGTGATACGCGGCTGGGGTCGATCACGCTGATGGCTGCGCAGGTGGATTTCGTGGAAGCGGGCGAATTGCTGATGTTTCTGGATGAAAGCCAGATCGCCTTTCTTGAGGATCTGATGTGGGAACAGGGCTATCTGGACCGCCCGCAGATGGCCCGCGCCTTTGCTGCAATTCGGTCCGAGGATCTGATCTACACCCGCAATGTGCAGCGGTATTTCCTGGGGCGCGAGGATCTGCCCAGCGATATCGGCGTGTGGAATGCGGATACCACGCGAATGCCCGCAAGAATGCACTCCGAATATCTGCGGTCGCTGTTTCTGGAAAACCGGCTGACAGCCGGACGTT
>PXES01000088.1 GCA_003564655.1 Paracoccaceae bacterium | reverse complement strand
GCGATCTTCATGCGTGAAATCCCTCGACTGATGCGGCGCACGGCGGCCAAACCGGCCGGGTGGCGCCCGATGCTCCACCTGAAAGGCGTCTATTGCAGCTTTGCCAGGGGCGCGCAAGAAACCCCGGGAACCGGAAGGGGGCGGCCGGGCCTCTGCGCGTCGGAACGCGATCCCGGCCTGCAGTCGCGGCTGCGCGAACAGCTGCGCAGAGGGGAAGCGCAGAGGGTGGCTACGGAGCGGGCGTTTTCGGGGCGGGGCGGCAGGCACCGCGCGGGCCTCGGGGGCGATGCCTCCCGGCGCGACCGCCCGGCACACCAACCGCGCGATCAGGGTCGAGCGGCGATGCACAAGCCATCCCCTTGGTTGGACACGCCGTCTGGACACGCCCTCCCAGACAACAAGCCCTCCCAGACAAGGAGAACGCGGCGGATGGGTGGCCGGATCGTCTGTCCGTTTCACCTTATTGCCTTGCGAATGACACGACGGTTTCGATGGGTCCGCGGCCCGTGTTTCGATAGCCGGACTGCGGGCGCTCGGTGTTGTAGAGCACAAGCCAGCCCAGTGGCCGGGCGTGATCCGGACCCGGATCGGCAGCCCCGGCGCATCGACAGCGGCATGGATCCTGGTGGTCAACCCGCCCCGGGATTGGCCGATGGCGTGAGCGTCACACCCCCTTTTGCGAGGTGGCGTCGGCATGCACCTTCGAGATCGTCGCATCGATCCCCGAAGTTCGACAGCAAACGGGCCAAGAGATTGATCTGACCCAGCGTGCCATCGACCCAGAAGTGATCGTCCGACAGCAGCGGTGCGACCTCGCGATGCGCGAGGGTCGCCGCCATCACCTTGCGCGACATGTCCGTGGTCAGCAGCCGGTCGCGGTTCAAGTTGAAAACGGCCGGCCTTCGGCCCGGCGCGTCGCGCGTGCAGGGCTGAAATCTGTCTACCGGACAGATTTCAAGGCGCCCTTCACCCCAGACCGGATGGTCGATGCCCAGCCCGACAAACCGGCGGCACATCAGGCCACCGTCCGTCTGTTCCCTCAACTGCCACTCGGATCGTATCGCGAACAGGATTTGCAACAGGCTCGCCCGGATCAGTCTTTCCCGCGGGATCGAGGGACGGCCAAAATCTGTGTGAAGCGCCTCGAACTCGGCATCGAGGCGGGCGAGCGCGCCGCTGACCCCAGGGCAGATCTTGCGCAAGGGTGAATCATGTTCTCAAGCTGCTGTCGGGACTGGACTGTTTCGGCAACCTGTTAGGGCGCGCCCGGGCGGTATTCGGGATCAATCCGCGTTCTCATCAGGTTGTTCGCGTAGGTGGCGATGGTAAAGAGCCCCACGACCGAAATCACCTCCAGAAGGTCTGCCTCGGTCAGGCCCATGCGGCCAAAATGCGCGATCTCGGCGCGCGGCAGCCTTCCGTGCAACTGCAATATTCTTGTCGTGGCCTCGACCAGCACCCGCGCACGCCGGTTCTCGGGCAGGTCGCTTGCAAGAACTGCCTCGACGTCCTGCTCTGCAGCGCCAGCAGCGCGGGCTTCGGCAGAGAGGGCGGCGCGGCAATAGGTGCAGTCAACCTCGCGGGCGGTAACCAGCCCGACCAGCAGCCGTTCGGCCGAGGTCAGACACCCGTGCGCCTCCAGCTTCAGCTCGAGCGCGACGAAGCCCGACAGTACCGCCGGGTTGCCAAGCAGTGTGCGGTACAGGTTCGGCACGCCATGCGGATAGGCTGTCCGCAACTCATCGAGGAGGGTTTCGGCCAAACGGGCAGCGGAGTCGGAATCATCGGGCATCTTCATCTTAGTAAACGGACGTTCAGCAGGGGTCCATGAATTCCCGCGTCACACCGGATCACGGCATGAAGACCTTGCGCGGCGCCCAGGATGGCGGAGGCAGATGCGGTGCGGCGCATCGTGTGCCAGGGACGTTCCTTGCGTGCGCCGAGCTTGAGATCAAGCAGGATGTTTGTGAGCTACAACAGCGCGACCGAGCGTCATGGTGGCGGTGCATGTCGGCCCCGACGACCTAGCTTGCCGCTGGCCCGCTTCTGGCTCGCTTCTGGCCCACTTCTGGCCCGTGCTTCTTGGACGCGACCGCTCGAATCGCATGGACATCGTCCCTGTCGAGACAGAGCGGCGCAAGAATTCGCCACGTTCTGCCGCGTCAAGATCGGGTATCATCTGGCCGAGCCACCCGACACGCGCGCCTGCAATCGCCGTCGTGGCAGCACCCCTTCCGAGATATCCTCTTGCTGCGATAGCTGTCTTTGGAGCATTCTGGGCGGCGGCGGCATCCTTGCGCTTACCGACTTCGTACGTTCCGCAGAATACGCCAGGTTGGTTTCTTTACGCAGCCACCTCGGACCACCATGCACATTGCAAGCCCGGCTGTCGCCACACGGGCTGAAGGGGGGGCGTGCCGGGTTTAAGGCTGCACGCGGCGGCGCTGTAGCGCTGCCGCATGCAAGTCGCTGCGATCCCGGCTCAGTTACCGGCGACGGGGTGACCGACCACTGTCTCGATCATCTCGCGCGGCGAGATGGCCTGACGGTCGTAATCCGGCTGCGAGAAGAAGGTGAAAAGAGCGCGCAACGCCACGTCATCCAGAGTGCTGACATCGACCTCAGGCGCATAACGCTCCAATGCGTTCTCGACATCCATGGTCATGTAGGCGGCATTCTGGGCGATGGCCGTCTGGGCGCCGAACAGCGCCACGGCCGCGAGCATGGCGGCAAGAAAGGTGCGTTTCATGATGGTTCTCCGTTTTTTCCGGTTGCAACACGCTGTCGCAATTGCGTGCGACCTGCTGCCTGCCTCAGGGCTGTTGCTCGGAAGCGGCCGGAATTTCGCCATCCGACAACTGATGCCCGCCCATGCGGCGATTGACCATCACCTCGATCATTTCCTCCGGCGAGATGGGCTGACCTTTGTAATCCGGCTGCGAGAAGAAGCTGAACAGCCCGCGCAGCGCCCTGTCGTCAAGGTTGGCGACATTGACTTCGGGCGCGTAACGCTGAAGTGCCTCCTCGACATCCATCGTCATGTAGGCCCTGTCCTGGGCGATGGCCTTCTGGGCGCCGAACAACGCCGTGGCGGCGAGCGTGGCGGCAACAATCGTCGCTTTCATGATACATGCTCCTCTTATCAGGTTCGCGGAAAACCTGTCTGGCCTTCCGATGCACTGACTATGAATGAGATGTTCGACGATCGATAATCACTGTGTGGTCACGCTGAAACACGCGAAAGAGCAGTGTTTTTGCTGTAACAAATGAAGCGATGCGACCGAAGCGTCATAATCCGGGCGCGGTCGGTATGCAAACCATTGCCGTGCCGAACTCTTCATACCATGATTGATGCAATAATCTCGTTTCACTATTACATGGCGTCGCATTGTTACAGTTTTCTTGATACACTTGCATGTTATACGCTGTGTGCATCTTTCGTTTGTTTCAACTTGGTCAAATGATTTTTAAGTTCTGAATCCCCGCCATTCAGGAGTTTCGACCCGAGAACACGGATAGAGGCCGGAAATAAAACCTGTCAGGAGAGAATCACGTGCCCCGGGAAGGGACCGCAAGGCTCGGGACAGAAGCGGCGTGCTTCGTTGCCGGCGTCACTGAAGACCGTCTGCCCGATCACCGCGCGCTGCGTTGTCCTATGGCACCGGCCCCGCGCACAAGAACCAGACCGGGATCGGACCCGTGCCGGAGCAGCGGCCAAAACTGCATGACCGCGCCATCGACCTGGCGACCGAGTAGCCGGTCCACTTCGCAGCTATCGTCCTGCCGCGGTGGGCGCGGCGTTTGCGCCGCATGAGTACGTTATTGCCGGGCCTCATCTGGGCGCGGTGTCCACGGGCGACTTCCAGGAACAAGTCCGAAGCGCCATTGATGGACAACCGTTCGCAGGCGCACCCGTCGCCGACGGGGTCTTCCTGCAGGCGGGGATGGAGCCGACCACCGGGTGCATGCTGGTCCTGATCGGGTCCCAGGGGCTTGCGCAGCGCCACCGGCGCCGCGGTCGCGCCTCACCGCCGGCGGGGTCGTGCCGGAACAAGGTCATGCCCCGTCTGCACAGCGCTCAGAAGGTGAGCGCAACCAGCCTCGAACCCATCTTGTCGTCGACACTCTCGTGCCACATCGGGTGGCGTACCGGATAGCCGCAGTCGCCGCCGATGATTTCCTACGTCTTGAGAGGCTCGCGGCCATAGAGGCGAGGAACATGTCGGATCTCGCTGAGCGTGGCCGCGCAGGTCTCATCGGCTCCGATGGCACGGAAGTGGTAGTCCGCGCCGTGATGACGGCAGCGGCCGCGCAGGCGGCCTGCCTATACGCGCCCGGCGGTAGGTCGCGACCGCCAGCCGATAGTGGCCCGTGCGGCCTGAAGGTGTCAGGTTCCGGAAACAGAGGGCGCAGCAGGGTCCGCCATCTCGGTTCGGATGACCGCCTTTGCCTCCAGCGTCCTGTGGACAGGGCAACGATCCGCAATCGCCAGCAGTGCGGCGCTCTGCTGCGCGTCCAGTTCCCCCATCAAACGGATGCGACGGGTGAAGACGTCGATGCGCCCGTCACGCCCCTCGGGGGCGTCTTCGGCATGACAGCGGGCGTGCGACACGTCGCAGATCGCCTGCTCCAGCGGAAAATTCTTGCGGCGGGCATACATGCGCAGCGTCATCGTGGTGCAGGCCCCCAGCGCCGCGGCAAGGAACTGATAAGGCGTCGGTCCCTGCTCGGTGCCCCCCAGCGATGCGGGCTCGTCCGCGGTAAGCCGGTGACGACCGGCAACGCTGATGTCCTGCCGCAACCCCTCTGCTTCGGCCACGCGCACCAGCCCCTCTGGCGCGTCCGGCTGCGGCGGCTCATCGGCAAGGTCAAGGTATCGCTGGGCCCAGGCGGCAATTAGCTCGGCGGCATAATCTGCATCCGCCGACCGGGTCAGCAGATGATCGGCGTCGTCCAGGCTGATATAGCTCTTGGGATGGCGAGCGGCGGTGAAGACCTCTGCGGCGTTCCCGATCCCGACAACCGCATCACGCGGGGCATGCAGGACCAGAAGCGCGGCGCGGAGCTTTGCCAGCGCCTCGTGCAGGCGCGCGGCTTCCACATCTTCGACGAAACCGCGGGCGATGGAGAATTCCCGGCCGGCAAGGGTGACGCTGGCGCAGCCGGTGTCGCGGATTTCGGCCACCTGGTCACCGAAGTTGTGCAGGACATGAGCCGGCGCGAAGGGCGCGCCGATGGTCGCCACCGCGCGCACGGTGGCAATCTGCGGCGCCGCCGCAATCACCGCAGCGCCGCCCAGCGAATGGCCCACCAGAAGTTGTGGCGGCAGGCCATT
>PXES01000202.1 GCA_003564655.1 Paracoccaceae bacterium | reverse complement strand
GACACGAGCCCTTCCAGCCGCAGCCGCGCAAGCTGCTGGCTGACCGCCGCCTGCCGCGACTGCAGCAGATGCTCGAGTTCGGTGACCGATTTCTCGCCCGCAGACAGGTGGCACAGGATCATCAGCCGCCCCTCATGCGCGAGCGCCTTGAGGAAGTTCGACGCCGCCTGCGCCTTTTCCGTCATGTCGTCCAGCGCGACGCCCTCGGCCTCGGCCTCGGTCATGTCGGGTTCTGTCGTGGTCAACTGCTCGAGTGTCATGGGCTCCGTCCCGTTGCAGAAGCAAACCTCGCGGGGAATGCGATGACGATACGAATGTTATAAAAACGCGATTACTTGAATATGTCCGATTGGGCGCGAAATGCAAGCCTGCGCGCCGAATCAGGGCAGGAGTTCACCCGTAGCGGGCAGAAATGCCACAAAGTTCAGGTCATGCGCGCTCTGGCGGAACATAATTCCGCCCTGCCCGCCTGTACGGCGGACAGGGCGACGGCAATTCCTGCCCGGCTTACGCGTCGCGCGGGTCCTGGCTTTCGCCCTGGCTGCGCGGGTCGTCGTCGTCCTGCCCGGCGGCACCGATATCGTCGAACAGCTCGGCGATCTCGAACTCGGCGGCGGCTTCCTCCTCGGCGGCGAGGTCCTGGATGGACTTGCCGCTGGCCTGAAGCTCGGCCTCCTCGGGCGAGCGGGCGACGTTGAGACCGACCTCGGCCTCGACCTCGGGGTGCAGGGTCACATGCGCCGTGTGCAGCCCCAGCGTCTTGATCGGGGTGGTGATGATGACCTGACGCTTGTCGACGGTGATGCCGGCCTCGACCAGCAGTTCGACCACATCGCGCGGGCTGACCGAGCCATAAAGCGCACCGGCATCCGAAGCCTGGCGGATGACGACATAGCGCGCGCCGTCGAGTTTCGCGGCGACGGCCTCGGCCTCCTTGCGGGTCTCGAGGTTCTGCGCCTCAAGCTCGGCCTTGCGGTTCTCGAAGGACTTGATGTTGTCATCCGAGGCGCGCAGCGCCTTGCCCTGCGGCAGCAGGAAATTGCGCGCATATCCGGGCTTGACGTTCACGACGTCGCCCATCTGGCCCAGCTTGGCCACGCGTTCCAGAAGGATCACTTGCATGTCTCGCTCTCCTTATTTCACGGCGTAGGGCAGCAGGGCGAGGAAACGCGCACGCTTGATCGCGCGGGACAGTTCCCGCTGCTTCTTCGACGAGACGGCCGTGATGCGCGAGGGCACGATCTTGCCGCGCTCGGAAATGTAGCGCTGCAGCAGGCGCGTGTCCTTGTAGTCGATCTTGGGGGCATTGTCGCCCGAGAAGGGGCAGACCTTGCGGCGGCGGAAAAACGGTTTTGCGGCCATGTGTCAGATCTCCTTCAGGATGCGCGGCGGCGGTCGCCGCGGTCGCGTTCGTCGCGTTTCTGCATCTGGACCGAGGGGCCCTCGGCATGCGCGTCGACCTTGACGGTCAGCACGCGCATCACGTCGTCATGCAGCCGCATCAGGCGCTCCATCTCCTGCACGGCTGCCGCGGGGGCATCAGTGCGCAGGAAGGCGTAATGCCCCTTGCGGTTCTTGTTGATCTTGTAGGCCATGGTCTTGACGCCCCAATACTCGTGATCCACGAGTTTTCCGCCATTATCGGCGAGGACAGCGCCAAAATGTTCGATCAGCGCCTCGGCCTGGGTGTTCGACAGGTCCTGACGCGCGATCATGACATGCTCGTAAAGCGGCATGCGATCTCCAATCATCTATCCGGGTGCATTTCAAAAGACAGGGCATCCCTTCCGCCCCTGCCTACGAGAGCTGCACCGATGCGTTGCCTGCGGAAGGATGGGCGGGCCATAGCGGATGCGGCGCGGCAGCGCAAGGGCACGCGCATGGCTTGCGCGCGCGCCCGGTGCGCGGCATAACGGGGGCAGGTTCACAAGGAGTAGATGAGCGATGACAGTCTCGACCCCCCTGATGCGCGCACTCGGCGGCGACGACACGTTGCTGCGGCAGGCCGCGCTGGTGCTGTTCGGATCGGTTCTGGTCGGCATGTCGGCGCAGATCAGCGTGCCGATGTATCCGGTCCCGATGACGCTGCAGACGCTGATGATCTCACTGATCGGGCTTGCCTATGGCGCGCGGCTGGCGGGGGTGACGCTGCTGGCGTATCTGGCGCAGGGCGCGGCCGGAATGCCGGTCTTTGCCGGGGGTGCTGCGGGCGTGGCCTATATGGCCGGGCCGACGGGCGGGTTCCTGCTGGGCTTTGTCGCGATGGCCTGGCTGACCGGCTGGCTGGTCGAGCGCGGGATGGCGCGCGGGCTGGGGCGGCTGTTCCTCGCGGCCTTTATCCCGGCACTGCTGCTGTTCATTCCGGGCGTCTTGTGGGTTTGGATGATCACGCCGCTGGATCTGAACGCCGCCATCATGGGCGCCGCAGTCCCGTTCCAGTTGGGCGGGATCGTGAAATCCGCCGTCGCGGCGCTGATCGTCTCGGGCGCCTGGGCGGCATGGCGGGCGCGCAAGTCGTAAGCGCCCCGTTCACCTCTAACGAAAGGCCCGGTGGAGACGCCGGGCCTTTTGAGTATTTTCGGCAAGAAAATGTTACCAGCGGGTGAGCGCGTCCTCGTCCGACGCCTTCGCCGCGACCCATGACGGGCCCTCGGGGCGGTGTTCCTTTTTCCAGAAGGGCGCGCGGGATTTGAGGTAGTCCATCAGGAAATCCGCCGCCGAGAAGGCGCTGGCGCGGGGGGGCGCCGCAGTGGCGACCATCATGATATGCGCGCCCGGCGACAGGGTTCCGTGCCGGTGCAGCACCAACACGCCAGTGAGCGCCCAGCGGCGCGCGGCCTCGTCCGCGATGGCCGTGAGCGCGCGTTCGGTCATGCCGGGGTAATGCTCGATCTCCATCGCCTCGAGACCGCCGTCGCCGCGCACGATGCCGCAGAAGGTGACGACCGCCCCTGCCCCGTCCTGCGCCGCCGCGAAGTCGGCGCATTCCTGCCCGTAATCGAAGGGCTCGGCCTGCACGCGAATGTCAATCACCGCGATCAGCCCCCGGTCATGGGCGGGAAGAAGGAGATTTCACGCGCGCCGGCAAGGGGGGCGTCGAAATCGCGCAACTCCTGATCGACGGCCACGCGCAGCGCCGAGAGATCGCTCAAGGCGGCCGCATGGTGCGGGTCGCGGGCGCGCAGCTCCTCGACCAGCGCGGCGACGGTCGGGGCGTCGGTCTCGACTGTCTCGCGCGCCGCGCCGATGCGTTCACGCAGCCAGGCGAAATAGAGGATCTCGAGCGTCACCGGACATCCTCCTGCAGGAGCGGGCGGGCCTTGCGGAAATAGTCCCAGCCGGTCAGCACCGTCAGCACCGCCGCCAGCCAGATCAGCCCCAGCCCGAACTGCCACACCGCGGTGCCGCCATAGAGGGCGAGATCCACGACGCTCACATCTTCGGTGCCGATATCGCTGAGGGTGGCGAGCAATTCGGCATTGCTGCGCATCTGCCCAGCCTCGCGCACATATTCGAGCCCCATCGCCAGAAACAGCACGGCAATGGCGGTCATCTGCGCCGTGGTCTTCCATTTGGCGAGTTTCGTGACCTGCAAGAGCCCCGCCTTGTCGCCGAGATATTCGCGCAGCCCGGACACGAACACCTCGCGGAAGAGAATCGCGGTGGCGGGCAGGATCAGCCACGGATCCATCCCCGAATAGCCGGTGATGACCAGCAGCGCGATCACAACCATCGCCTTGTCGGCAATCGGGTCGAGCATCGCGCCCAGGCGGCTTTCCTGCTTCCATGCGCGCGCAAGGTAGCCGTCGAAGAAATCGGTGATCGCCGCCAGGCCGAACAGCACCAGCGCGAACCAGTCCGCCCAGGGCCGGTGGAAGTAGAGGAACATCACCGCCACACCCGGCGCGGCCAGCAGCCGCAGCACTGTCAGGATATTGGGGAGCGTCCAGGGCATCGCACGCGGTCCATCGGCGGGGTGGAGGGGGGGTCGCATGATGTTATCCTGTGGTTGGCGGGCGCGAAATGCAAGGGGCGGCGTGGCGGCTCAGACATGCCCGGCCAGCCAGGCGCCGATCATCGCATGGGCAATCGCGCCGGGCCGCGCGGGCGTGATCGTCGGGTCGGTGCCCGACCAGGCGGCGAGCACCTCTTCGCGGGTGAACCAGCGCGCATCCTCCAGCTCGTCATCGAGCGTGATCGCGCGGCTGGTGGCCGTGGCCACGCAGCCCAGCATCAACGAGTTGGGAAACGGCCAGGGCTGCGAGGCGAGGTAGCGTACCGAACGGGTGTCAAGGCCGGTCTCCTCAAACACCTCGCGGGCGACGGCGGCCTCGAGCGTCTCACCGGGTTCGACAAAGCCTGCAAGGGCGGAATACATCCCTTCGGGCCAGCCCTTCGAGCGGCCCAGCAGCACCGAATTGCCCTGCACGACCAGCATGATGACCACCGGGTCGGTGCGCGGGAAGTGCCGGGCGCCGCAAGCCGGGCAGAGCCGTTCCCCCCCGGCCTGCGCCACATCGCTGGGCGCGCCGCAACTCGAGCAGAAGCGGTGCGTGCGGTGCCAGTTGAACCCCGCGCGGGCCGTGGCGGCCATGGCTGCCTGATCGGGGGGCAGTTGCGTCATGTGCAGGCGCAACTCGGCGAATTGCGCGCCACTTGCGGCGGCGGGGTGGATCTGCACGCTTTGGTCGGTGAACATCGCCAGCGCCGCGCGGTCGAGCGCCGGGGGCTCCCAGCGCGAGATGTCGGCGGCGAAATACGCGCGGCCGCCATGCTGGCCGAGATAGAGCCAGGGCCGCTCGGCCTGCGCCAGCATGGCGTCGCCCGGCGCCACCAGCGCCAGCGCCCCGCCCGCCAGATGCGGCTTGCCGCGCCACATCGGCAGCACCAGCGTCGTGGGGTCGGCCATGGCGCGCGCCATCCAGGCACCCTCTGCGCGGTTCTGCGCGGCGCGGCTGTCCCAGTGACCGCCGAAGGCCGCCCCCTGCCAGGCGGCGTGACTGCTCCGGTCGTCCCGCATCTGTCCCTTGCACCCTTCCTGCCTTTGGGCGGCACCCTGTCGCCGGTCGCCGGAGCGATGGCAGGATTCCGGCGATACGGCAACAGGGATCGGGTTTTTCTGCACGGTCCGCAATCTGAGGTTGTGACGGGGTAGAGGTTTGATTAACAATTGAATGGTCTGGGTGGTGTGCGCGCAGCCCTGACGACATGATTAAAACAAAAGTCTTCCCGTTTCATGCCGGATTGTTGCCTTAACCTTGTTCCATGTTCTGCGGCAAAGGTGCTGTGAGGACGTGCAGAACAACATGACCCAGCAGAAATTCGAGTTTGCGTCCGGTGTC
>PXES01000156.1 GCA_003564655.1 Paracoccaceae bacterium | reverse complement strand
TCTCACGCCACCACCAGCCCCCGGCCCTTCAGCAGCGCGTCCACCCCCGGCATCCGCCCCCGGAAAGCCGTATAAAGAACCTCGCCCTCTTCAGAGCCTCCCGCCGACAGGATATGCCGCTCCAGCCGCGCGGCCAGATCGGGGTCGAAGGCATCGCCCGCCGCCTCGAAAGCGGCAAAGGCATCGGCGTCCATCACCTCTGACCACATATAGCTGTAATATCCCGCCGCATAACCGTCGCCGGCAAAGACATGGGCGAAATGCGGCGTCGCATGGCGCATGCCGATGGCGCGCGGCATGCCGATCGCTTCCAGCACATCGGCCTGGCGCTGCATGGGGTCCGCCGGCGGCGCGCCCTCATGGAACGCCAGATCGACCAGTGCGCAGGCCACATATTCCACCGTCGCGAACCCCTGATCCCAGGTCGCCGCAGCCTTCAGCTTGGCGCGCAGGTCCGCAGGCATCGGCGCCCCGGTCTGCCAGTGCCGCGCATGGGTTTCGATCACCTGATCGACCTCCAGCCAATGCTCGTAAAGTTGGCTGGGCAATTCCACGAAATCCCGCGCGACAGAGGTGCCGGATATGAACCCATGCGTCACATCCGACAGGATCTGATGCAGGGCATGGCCGAATTCATGAAACAGCGTGCGCGCATCGTCCCAGGACAAAAGCGCCGGGTTGCCGCGGGCGAAATTGCAGGTGTTGACCACCACCGGGCGCTGCTCGCCGCCCAGCTTCTTCTGACCGCGAAAGGTCGAACACCAGGCGCCCGAACGTTTCGAGGGTCGCGCGAAATAATCCCCGATGAAGACCGCCATGTGCCGCCCGCCCCGCGTCACCTCCCAAGCCCGCGCATCGGGGTGATAGAGCGGCACATCCAGCGGCCGGAATTCCAGCCCGAACAGCCGGTGCGCGACGTCAAAGGCGGCGGCGATCATCGCGTCGAGAGACAGATAGGGTTTCAGCGCCGCCTCGTCGAAATCATGCAGGGCGCGGCGGCGCTTTTCCGCATAGTACCGCCAGTCCCAGGGCTCCAGCGGCCCGGCGTGGCCGTCGGCCTGCAGCAGCGCCGCCATCGCCTCGGCATCCTCCAGCGCCTTCTCGCGCGCCGGCGCCCAGACCCGCATCAACAGGTCACGCACCGCCGCAGGCGTGCGGGCCATTTCGGTCTCCAGCTTGTAGGCGGCGAAACTCTCATGCCCCAGCAGCGCCGCGCGCTCGGCGCGCAGGGCCAACGTCTCGGCGGCGATGGCGCGGTTGTCGGTAGCGCCCCCGTTAGCACCCCGCGCCGCCCAGGCGCGATACGCCTTCTCGCGCAGGTCCCGGCGGGGGGAATACTGCAGGAAGGGCACGATCAGCGAGCGGTTCAGGGTGACACCATGCCCCTCGCGCCCCCGCTCCCCGGCTGCGGCGCGGGCGGCGTCGATAACGAAATCCGGCAGACCGGCCAGATCCTCCAGCGGCATGAACCAGTCGCGCTCATCGGCCAGCAGGTTCTGGGTGAATTGCGTGCCAAGACTCGCCAGCCGCGCCTTGATCCCGGCCATGCGCGCGCTCTCCGTTTCGCCCAGCGCCGCGCCGGCGCGCAGGAACATGCGGCGATAGAGCATCAGCACCCGCGCCTGCTCGGCATCCAGCCCCAGATCGTCGCGCCGCGCCCACAGATCCTCGATTCGCGCAAAAAGCGCGCGGTTCGACGTGACCTCGGACGCATAGGCCGACAGCTTCGCCGCCAGATCGCGCGCCAAAGCCTCGCGCGCCGGGTTGGCGTCGCTGCCCAGGAGGTTGAAAAACCCTCCCGCCACCCGGTCCAGCAGCGCGTCGGCCTGCTCCAGCGCCGCGATCGTGTTGGCGAAATCCGGCGCCGCGTCACTCCCGGCGATCGCTGCCACCGCAGCGCGCCCCTCGGCCAGCGCGGCATCAAAGGCCGGGGCGAAGTCATCATCCGCGATATCCGCAAAGGGCGGCAGCCGAAAATCGCCGCCCCAGTCTGCCAGCAACGGATTGTTCATTCCCCAAACCCCTGTTTCATCGTCTGTCCTGAAATATCCTGGGGGTGAGCCGCGCCAGCGGCGAGGGGGCAAAGCCCCCTTCAGACGCCCAGACACCAGCGCATGATCGCCTTTTGCGCATGCAGGCGGTTCTCTGCCTCGTCCCAGATCACCGAATGAGGCCCGTCCATCACCGCGCTGGTCACCTCGTCCTCGCGATGCGCGGGCAGGCAGTGCATGAACAGCGCGTCGGGTTTTGCCGCCGCCATCAGCCGCTCGTCCACCTGATAGGGCCGCAACTGGTTGTGCCGCCGCTCGCGCGTGGACTGGCTGTCATGCATGCTGACCCAGGTATCGGTGACCACCAGATCGGCGCCGGCCACGGCTTCATGCGGATTGCGCACCACCTCGACCGTGCTGCCCTTGCCACGCGCGAAATCCAGCCATTCCCTTTCGGGATCCAGCGGCGGCGGGCCGGTAAAGGTGAAATCGAACCCGAACTGCCCGGCCGCGTGCAGGAAAGAGGCACAGACATTGTTGCCGTCACCTACCCAGACCACCTTCTTGCCGGCGATCGGGCCGCGGTGCTCTTCATAGGTCAGCACATCGGCCATGATCTGGCAGGGATGGGTGCGGTTGGTCAGCCCGTTGATCACCGGCACATCGGCGTATTCGGCCAATTCCTGCAGAACGGATTCCTCATAGGTGCGGATCATGATCATGTCGACATAGCGCGACAGCACGCGGGCGGTGTCGGCGATGGTCTCGCCATGGCCCAGTTGCATTTCCGAACCCGACAGCACCATCGTCTGCCCGCCCATCTGCCGCACGCCGACATCAAAGCTGACCCGCGTGCGGGTAGAGGGTTTCTCGAAGATCAGCGCCACCATGCGGCCGTCCAGCGGCTGGTGGTCATCTGGGGCCGCCTGCCCGCGGCCGTTGCGGGCGGTCTTCATCGCGCGGGCGTTATCGATCATCGCGCGCAGGGCGGCGGGGTCGGTCAGGTGGATGTCAAGGAAATGGTTCATGGCAGGGCTTTCCTGTAGCCGGGGCAAGGGGGCGCTGCCCCCTCTTCGCCTGCGGCGAATTCACCCCCGGAGTATTTGGGGCAAGATGAAAAGGCGATCATGGGTGGGCCAGGCTGCGAGCGGCCTGGCCAAGCCGTGAGACGGCCTCGGCCAGGTCATCGTCCGGGATGGTCAGCGCGGGCAGAAGGCGGATCACGTTGTCGGCGCCGGGCACGACCAGCAGGCCGGCCTCGCGCGCGGCGGCCGTGACATCGGTGTTGGCGGGGCGACATTTCAGGCCCAGCATCAGGCCCTGCCCGCGCACTTCAGCAAAGGTGTCGGGGCGTTCGGCGACCAGCCCTTCCAGCTTCTGCCGGAAGAGGGCGGCCTTGCGGCGGACCTCGGCCAGAAAGCCGGGGTCGGCGATGATCTCCATCACTTTCAGCCCCACCGCGCAGGCCAGCGGGTTGCCGCCATAGGTAGACCCATGCGTGCCCGCCCCCATCGGCGCGCCCGCGCCTTCGGTTGCCAGCACCGCGCCCAGCGGGAAGCCCCCGCCGATACCCTTGGCCACCATCATGATATCGGGGGTGACGCCTGCCCATTCATGCGCGAAAAGCCGCCCCGTGCGGCCCATGCCGCATTGCACCTCGTCCAGCACCAGCAGCGCGCCGGTGCGGTCACAGGCCGCGCGCAGCCCCTGCAGGCAGGCGTCGGGCAGCGGGCGGATGCCGCCCTCGCCCTGCAGGGGTTCGATCATCACCGCCGCGACGGTGTCATCCAGCGCCGCCTTCAGCGCGTCATGGTCGCCCCAGGGCAGCACCTTGAACCCCGGCATCAGGGGCCCGAAACCATGGATCAGCTTTTCCGCCCCTGCCGCCGCGATGGCGCCGGTGGAGCGGCCGTGAAAGGCGCCCTCGAAACTCAGGATGGTGGGCCGCTCCTCGCCCCGATCATGCCAGTATTTCCGCACCATCTTGATGGCCAGTTCCGCGGCCTCGGTCCCGGAATTGGTGAAGAAGACGCTGTCGGCAAAGGTGTTGGCGACCAGCGCATCGGCCAGCGCCTGCTGCTGCGGGATCTGGTAGAGGTTGGACACGTGCCACAGCCGCTGCGCCTGATCGCCGAGCGCGGTCACCAGCGCCGGATGGGCATGGCCCAGCGCATTGACCGCGATGCCCGCTCCCAGGTCCAGAAAGCGGCGGCCGTCATCGGTGGTCAGCCAGGAGCCTTCGCCCCGGACGAAGCTGAGCGGCGCGCGGTTGTAGGTGGGCAGGACAGAGGAAATCATGGCAAGGATCCTTGCGGAAAGCCCGAGTGGTGCCAAAGGCACCATGGCAAGTCAATCGGGCACGTCGATCAGGGGGAATTGTGGGGTGCCGGCAAAGCAGGCGGGATCGGCCGTCAGACGCGGGGGCGTCGGCGTCGCAGCAGGCTGGTGCGGGCGGTGCGGTCGATCATGGCACGCAGATACGCCGGGTGCGCGGTCTTGTCGAGCGATTATTGCGCCCAGGACCGCCAGGCCATGCGCGCAAGCTTTGCCAGCAGCAGCGCAAAGGGGATGGCGTGGAAGAACAGGTCGAAGATGTCCAGCGGCCGGGTCAGCGTGCCCGCGGCCAGCATCTTCAGCTTTTCCCACAGATGCGGTTCCGGCAGAAAGGGCGACAGGCCCAGACCCAGGCCGAGGATCAGCGCCATGGACAGCGGCAGGCGGTCGAGCAGGGAAAGGGCGCGGGTCATGGCACGGGCGGATACCCCGGCGCGCCCCGCATCGCAACCCGCCCATCGCAACCCGCCCCTTGCCCCCGCCCCTGTCCCGCTTTAACCCTTTGGGCCAGCCAGAGAACCCGGGGGAGGAGCCACGATGACCAGCCAGCGTTTCGACAAGTCGAAACTGCCCAGCCGCCATGTGACCGAGGGCCCGTCCCGCGCGCCGCATCGCAGCTATTTCTACGCCATGGGGATCTCTGAAGAGGAAATCCACCAGCCCTGGGTCGGCGTCGCCACCTGTTGGAACGAGGCGGCGCCCTGCAATATCGCGCTCAACCGGCAGGCTCAGGCCGTGAAACAGGGCGTCAAGGTCGGCGGCGGCACCCCGCGCGAATTCACCACGATCACCGTCACCGACGGCATCGCCATGGGGCATGAGGGCATGCGCTCGTCGCTGGCCAGCCGCGAGGCAATCGCCGACACGGTGGAACTGACCATGCGCGGGCATTGCTATGACGCGCTGGTCGGGCTGGCGGGCTGCGACAAGTCGCTGCCGGGGATGATGATGGCGATGGTGCGGCTGAACACGCCCTCGGTCTTCATCTATGGCGGGTCGATCCTGCCGGGGCGGCTGAACGGT
>PXES01000175.1 GCA_003564655.1 Paracoccaceae bacterium | reverse complement strand
GCGAAGATGCGGCCATCGACCTCGGGCAGCACGACATGCATGGCGAGGTCCGCAGGCGAGAGGCCGCGCTCGGCCCCCTCCCAGCGCGCGCGGTCATTGGTGGCGAGCGCGACCTGGAACACAGGCACGCCCGCGCCTTCCAGCACCGCGCCATCTTCGCCTTGCGCCGAAAACGCCGTGGCATTGACCACCGCGCGCGGGGCAAGCGCGCGCACCCAGCGCGCCAGCCAGCCCCGCGCCTCGGGCGCTTTCAGCGAGGGGACATGCAGGCCCAGAACGTCATAGCCCCGCGCCTCGAACGCCTCGGCCAGTGCAGCGACCGGGTCCAGATCGGCGGCGGTCAGGTAGGAGCGGTAAAAGGTCAGCAGGATGCGCGGGCGCGCGGACCCCAGCGCAAACCCCGCCGGGCACATCACCTGCCCGCCCTGCCAGCCGCCCACTGGTGGCACGCCCCGCACCCCGCGCACCGGCCCCGCATAAAGCCCCGAGGCCAGCGCCATCTGCTGCAACGCCGCCTGCGCCGCGACCGCGCCCCCCATCTCGCACAGATGCTGCAGGCGGCGCAGGGTGCTGACCGGCAGCGTCGAGGCCGCATCCAGCGCCGGGTCGGGCCGCCCGTCGGCGGGGAGCACCGCCAGCGCCAGGCCTTTCTCGCGCACCAACCGCGTAAGCTGCGCGAGCCCGTACTCCCAATAGGCCGCCCCTCCGATCAGCCGCACCAGCACGCCCTTCGCGCCCGAGAGCGTCGCGTCGATGTAGGTATCCACCGAGAGCGGGTGCTTCAGCGCCGCCAGATTGGCCAGCCGCAGCGTCGGAAGTCGGTCGCGCCCCGCCTGCCAGCCCGCCGCAAAGGCGCCAAGGTCGCTGTCGGAGAAGGACAGCACCACGAG
Organism: Paracoccaceae bacterium; assembly: GCA_003564655.1. Taxonomy (GTDB): domain Bacteria; phylum Pseudomonadota; class Alphaproteobacteria; order Rhodobacterales; family Rhodobacteraceae; genus Roseinatronobacter. The sequence goes on along the minus strand of PXES01000175.1, from coordinate 20,336 downwards.
ATCCGCCGGGCTCTGGCCCAGATCGGTCGGGGTGGCAGCCTCTTCCAGACCGTGGCTTTCGCGAAAGATGACATGCATGGCAGGTCTCTTACCCTCTCAAGGCCCGCCGCGGCGGCGGCAAGGCGCCCCCGGGCCGTGCGGGTGGGTGGGTGGGGCACGGTCCGGGGGCGCCTTGCCCCGGCGCGCCCGACGCGTTCAGGCACTCACCGGCGCGGCCCCCAGCGCGGCGCGGATGGCACCCGCGTCGATATGGTCATGCTCGGCGATCACCACCAGCCGCGTCACACGCGCCTCGCCCGGCCGCCAGGGGCGGTCGAACTGGTGCCGCACACGCGCCCCCACCGCCTGCACCAACAGCCGCATCGGCTTGCCCGCAACGGCCGCATAGCCCTTGATCCGCAGGATATGCTGCGCCTGCGCGAGATCCCGCAGCCGATCGGCAAACCCGGCCGGATCGTCGATCTCGCCCATCTCGATCATCACCGTGTCGAAATCCTCGTGCTCGTGGTCATGATGCCCGTCATGGTGGCTGGGCCGCGCGGCCAGATCATCCTCGGCGCCGGCCTCGAGACCCAGCAGCACCGCCGGATCGACCACGCCCTCGGCCACCTCGACCACCGGCAGAGTGCGCGGCGCCTCGGCAGCAATGATCTCGCGAGCGCGCGCCACCCCCTCTGTCCCCGCGAGGTCCGGCTTGGTCAACAGCACCAGATCGGCGCAGGCGATCTGATCCTCGAACACCTCGGCCAGCGGGGTCTCGTGGTCGATGCTGTCATCGGCGGCGCGCTGGGCATCCACGGCGGCCACATCGGGGGCAAAACGCCCCGCCGCCACCGCTTCGGCATCGGCAAGCGCAATCACCCCGTCCACGGTGATTCGCGAGCGGATGGCGGGCCAGTCGAAGGCCATCAGCAAGGGTTTTGGCAGCGCCAAACCCGAGGTCTCGATCAGAATGTGGTCGGGGCGCGGGTCGAGCTTCAAGAGCGCCTCGACCGTGGGGATGAAATCATCGGCCACCGTGCAGCAGATGCAGCCATTCGATAGCTCGACGATATTCTCGGCGGGGCAATCGGGGATGGCGCAGGATTTCAGGATCTCGCCATCCACCCCCACGGTGCCGAATTCATTGACGACCACCGCCAGCCGCCGCCCGCCCGCATTGCGGATCAGATGGCTGATGAGCGTGGTCTTGCCCGCTCCCAGAAAGCCGGTGACGATGGTGACGGGGGTTTTCGACAGATCAGACATTGGGGGCCTCCAGCGGCGGGATACGGGCGATGCAGTTCTTGCGGAAGTGTTCGGGGCGTTCGCGCCAGGGCACAAGCCCGCCCTCGGCGTCGCGGTATTTCTGCGCCCCCTCGATGATGGCGGAGAGATGCGCCTCGGGGGTCAGGTTGCCATAGACATAGGTCCAGGCCCCGGGCTTGCGCAGCGCGATGGTGCAGCCGCGCTTGCAATTGGAGAGGCATTCGACCGGGATGATGCGCAGCCCGTCTTGCGCGCTGGCGGCGAGCGCCATCGCAAGCTCGGCCCCGGCGCGCGGCGCGGTCGCGGCCTCCGGCGCGGCGTCAGGCAGCCGGCAGGTCGTGCAGACCAGCAGATCGACAGGGGCTGGCGTCTCGGCGCCCAGGTCTCGGGCCATTGGCATCGCTTTCCCGCGCGACCACCCGTCACGCGTTTCTCGCGCGGGCGGGTCTGGCAGGGCCGGCAGGCGCAGGGCGCGATCCGCTTGGGCCCAACCAGAACACCCCGCTGGTTGACATGCCCCCGAGAGAGGGGGCGGCTTTAAGTGCTGGCAGGTCTCCCGGCTTGCGGATCTCCGAGGCGGGCCTCGGGCGGTCTGCCCGCCTTCCCGGCACGAAGGCCAGTGGCATCGGGCGACCTGTCCGGTCACGGTCGCGGGGGCGGCTGTGCTTGGGGCTTGATCTTGCGATCCGGCCTTGTCACATTCCCTTTTCACCTGTCAGGAACAGGCACCAGCAATAGCGTCATGCGGGCATGACGCGCATGTGTCAAGCAAGGATTCGATCCTATGAGCGAGATCACCGACGCCGCGCGCCATCGCGACAAGATGCAGAAGATCAAGGCCGCGCGCGACCGGATGATGGAAGGGAAAACCGGCGAGAAGGGGCTGATCATCGTCCATACCGGGCCGGGCAAGGGCAAATCCTCCAGCGGCTTCGGCATGATCATGCGTTGCATCGCTCATGGGATGCCCTGCGCCGTGGTGCAGTTCATCAAGGGCAACTGGACCACCGGCGAGCGCGAGTTCCTGCGGACACGCTTCGCCGGGGAATGCCGCTTCGTCGTCTCGGGCGAGGGCTTCACCTGGGAGACGCAGGACCGCGACCGCGACATCGCCGCAGCGCGCAGCGGGTGGGAGCAGGCCAAGGCGTTGATCCGCGACCCCGAGATCCGCATGGTTCTGCTTGACGAGATCAACATCGCGCTGCGCTACGACTATCTGCCCCTCGACGAGGTGCTGGCCTTCCTGCGCGACGAGAAGCCGCCGATGACCCATGTCGTGCTGACCGGGCGCAACGCCAAACCCGAGCTGATCGAGATGGCCGATCTGGTGACCGAGATGGCACAGGTGAAGCATCCGTTCCGCGACGGCATCAAGGCGCAGCCAGGGGTCGAGTTCTGACCGCCCGATTGGGGGGCTGGCCCGCGAAAGCCCGCAGGAAATTTGGACAAAGATGAAGGAACGGTTTGTTTGCCTTTCGGTGGCGAGGTGGGGCGGCGGTACAGGGAGGGATCCCGATGACGGCCCCAGGTGAAAGCGCCGCGCCTCCCCCGGCCCGCCGGTCGGAAGCGCGATGCCGCCTGCTGCCCAACCTGTCCTTTCATCTTTGCCCGAATATCCCCGCCGGAGGCGCACAAGAGCGCAAAGGCATACCGCAGGCGGGGCTCGCATGACTGCCTTGATGCTGCAGGGGGCCGGGTCGAATGTCGGCAAGTCGATGCTGGTCGCAGGGCTTTGCCGCGCAGCGCGCAGGCGGGGCATGCGCGTGGCCCCGTTCAAGCCGCAGAACATGTCGAACAACGCAGCCGTCACGGTCGATGGTGGCGAGATCGGGCGCGCGCAGGCGCTGCAGGCTCTGGCCTGCGGGCTGGAGCCCATGACCGACATGAACCCTGTGCTGCTCAAACCCGAAAGCGAGACCGGGGCGCAGGTGATTGTGCAGGGGCGGCGTCTGACCACGGCAAGGGCGCGCGACTATGCGGCGCTCAAGCCGCAACTCATGGCCTCGGTGCTCGAGAGTTTCGAGCGGCTGGCGGCGGCGCATGATCTGGTCATCGTGGAGGGGGCAGGCAGCCCGGCCGAGGTGAACCTGCGCAAGGGCGACATCGCCAATATGGGGTTCGCACGCGCCGCGCGCGTGCCGGTGGTGCTGATCGGCGATATCGACCGCGGCGGGGTGATCGCGCAGATCGTGGGCACGCAGGCGGTCATTGACCCCGAGGACGCCGCCTGCATCAGGGGTTTCGTGATCAACAAGTTCCGCGGCGACCCGCGTCTTTTCGATGATGGCTACGCGATAATCGCCGCGCGCACGGATTGGCCGGGCTTCGGCGTGCTGCCCTGGTTTTCCGAGGCGCATCGTCTGCCCGCCGAGGACGCGCTCGACCTGCGCAGCGGGCCTGCGGGCGGGGGGGTGGTCATCGCCTGCCTGGCGCTCTCGCGGATTGCGAATTTCGACGACCTCGACCCGCTGGCGGCGGAGCCGGGGGTGGAGTTGGTGATGGTCCGCCCAGGCGCCCCGATCCCGGCCGAGGCGCGACTGGTGATCCTGCCCGGTAGCAAGTCGACGCGCGCCGATCTGGCCTTTTTGCGCGCGCAGGGCTGGGATATCGACCTGCGCGCGCATTGGCGGCGCGGCGGGCATGTGCTGGGCATCTGCGGCGGGTATCAGATGCTGGGCCGGACGGTCTGCGACCCCGAAGGCATCGAGGGGCCCGCCGGAGAGGAGGCGGGGCTCGGCCTTCTGGACGTGGCGACCGAGATGCGCGCCGACAAGCAGCTCAGCCGGGTCGCGGCGGTGCACGCGGCCTCTGGCCTGCCGATCACGGGCTACGAGATCCATATGGGTGTCACCGACGGCCCCGACCGCGTGCGGCCCTTCGCCCATGTGGCGGGTGCGCCCGAGGGGGCGGTCTCGGCCTGTGGCCGGGTGACGGGCTCTTACCTGCATGGCATGTTCGCCTGCGACGCGTTTCGGGCGCATGTGCTGGCCGGACTCGGTGCGCCTGGCGGCGGGGTGGATTACACTGCCGGGGTCGAGGCCACGCTCGACGCGCTGGCTGATCATGTCGAGGCGCATCTCGACGTGGAGGGCCTGCTCGCACTGGCGCGATAGGGCGCGCTTGCCGCGCGGGCCTTGCGCGCCATCTCTGGCCCGAGAGGAGGTTGCGACGCATGGTGAATGCCCCGGCAATACCCACAGGCAAGGCCCGCGATCTGCTGCTCGCGGGCTGGCAGGCGCAGGCGCAGGGCGGTCTGCGGGCAAGCTGGATGCTGCATGGCCGCCCCGGCATCGGCAAGACCGAGATCGTGCAGGACCTTGCGCGCCGGATCGATGCGCGGCTCTACGATCTGCGGCTGACCACCATCGAGCCGCAGGATCTGCGCGGGCTGCCCTTCTTCGACCTCGAGGCGCAACGGACAGTCTGGTTCCGCCCCGAGGACCTGCCCGACGCCCCGGAAACCCCGTCGGTCCTGTTTCTCGACGAATTGACCGCCGCGCCGCCGCAATTGCAGCCCACGGTCTATGGCCTGTTGCAGGAACGCCGGGTGGGAAGGCATGTGCTGCCCGAAAGCTGCTTCGTCGTGGCCGCGGGCAACATGGTCGAGGATGGCGCCATCGCCTATGAGATGGGCACGGCGCTGTCGGACCGTCTGATCCATCTGCGCCTGACCGCCACGGCAGAGGACTGGCTGGCGAATTACGCCCTGCCGCAGCGGCTGGACCCGACGGTGATCGCTTTCATCCGCACGCGGCCCGAATGCCTCGACACCACGGAAGAGGCGCTGCGCCGGGGCGAGATGATCGCCTGCACGCCACGCTCCTGGGCGCGGGTCTCGGCGTTGATGGGGGCAGTGCCCGACCGCAGTCTGCGCAACACCGCCATCGCCGGGGTGCTGGGCGAGGCCGTGGCCGCCGAATTCCGCCTGATCGCCGAGGACATCGCCGCGACGGTGCAGCTTGAAGCCCTGCTCGAGGCGCAGGCGGGCAATCGACTGGCGCTCTATCCGTCTTCGCTGCACGGGCTGACCGCGCTGGTCTATGCGCTGGTGACGCGGGCGGATGCAGCGCGCCTGCCCGCAATCATCGAGATCATGGCCGAGCTGCGCGCGCTCGGCGCGGCGCGCGGCGCCCCTTTCGACGCGATGCCACTGGCCGAGCTAGGCACGCATGGCTTCGAGCTGCTGCTGGCCCGTGCGCTCGACGAAGGCTGGCAGCAGGCGTTTCTCGACTCGCCCGCCTATGCCGCCTATGCCGCCGAGCGCGAGGCCGCGGGGCTTGGCTGAGCCGCGCCATTCGGCCCGTGCCAGCCCCGCATTGCAGGCGCTGACCGAATGCGATCCGGCGCTGGCCGCCCTGTCGCTGTGGTGCCGCCACCGTGACAGTGACGCGGTGGCGCTGGTCACAACGCAAGGCAGCGAGATCCGCTACGGGCCAGACTTTGTTGCCCTGCCGCTACACCACCAGATCGGGCTTGCCGGGCATCACATCCTGCATGTCGCGCTGCAGCACTCGGCGCGGATGCGCGCGATGGCCGAGCGGATGGGCCCCGACTTCAATAGCGAACTGTGGCAGATCGCCTGCGATGCCATCGTCAACGAGACGATCCTGCAAGCGGGCCATGCGCTGCCGCCGCCGGCGCTGCGCCTGTCGGGCCTCGTGGCGGCGACCGGCGGAACCGGCGAAGGTGCGGGTCTGTTGTCGGACTGGGATGCCGAACGACTCTACCATCAGGTGCAGCGCGGCGGCAGCGGCGGCACCGACCGGGCAGGCCGCGCGGCGCGCGATTATGCACAGGCACAGAGCTTCCGCCCCGACCTGTCGCCGGGGCAGGACAGCGGCGCAGAGGACGCCGAGCTAGAGGCCGCTGACTGGCGCGGCCACGTGTCGCGCGCCATGGCGGCGGGGCGTGCTGCCGGGGTGGGGCTGGGCGCGCTGGGCGCGCCGCTGGGCGATCTGCCCCGGCCGACCGTGCCGTGGGAAATGGTCCTGCGGCGCCTTCTGCTGAACGCGACGCTGCCACGCCACGCCCCCAACCCCGCACGCCCGTCGCGGCGCTGGGTGGCGCAGGCGGGCCACGCGCTGCAAGAGGGTGCGCCACTGCCCGCCTGGGACGCGCGGCAATTCGCGCCCGCACATCAGCCGCGCCTTGTCCTGGGTCTCGACTGCTCGGGCTCGATACCCGAACCGATGCTGCGGATGTTTCTGGCAGAGATCACCGGGATCGTGCGGCGGATGCAGACGGAGTTGCGGCTGATCGTGTTTGACGAGGCGATCCGCAACGAGATGGTGCTCGAGGCGTGGCGCATCCGTCAGGTGCTGGGCGAGTTGTCGCTGCCGCAAGGCGGCGGGACGGATTTCCGCCCGGTGCTGGCGCGGGCCGCCGCGCTGCGCCCCGCCGCCTTCGTCTGCCTGTCGGACATGCAGGGGCCGATGGGCACAGCGCTCCCGCGGCTGCGCGTCATCTGGGCCTGTCCGGCGGCCGAGCCGCCGCGCGCGCCCTTTGGCCAGGTGCTCTCACTGGCACGCTGATCCCCTCAGCCTGCCGAGGCTGCGCCCTTCTCGCTCTGCTGCGCCGCCATCAGAGCCGCCATGCGCGCATGGGCCGAGACAGTCGCCGGATCGAAGGTCAGGTCATGGGTCCCGGTCCGCCGCGCGAGTCCGATATGTTGCAGCGCCCGCTCGGTCAGGGGCGGTGCGAACAACTCATCCGCGATCATCGCGCGCTCTTCCGCATCAAGCGCGAGCAGGTCCGGCCCCTCCTCGGCCTGTACGGAAACAAGGGTCAGCGGTGGTAGCAACAGCAGGTCGGACTGCTCGATGACCAGATGCAGCCGCCCGTCTGTCAGCCCCCGCCGGGCGGCGATCCGGCTCAGCAGGCGCTTGGCGCGGGCGCGCAGCGTGTCGAGCCCGGCCTCGGCCTCGGCATCCGAGACCAGGGTCTTGCGCCGCGCTTCGGACGCACGCAGCAGTTTCGACTCGACCAGATAGATACAGATCAGCATGGGGATCGGCGCCTGCGCGATAACCACGGCATAGTCCCGCCAGATCAGCGCTGCCGCGACGAAGGGCAACAGTGTCAGCCCGTAGCGCAGGACTTCCTTCTCGAAGATAAGACGCGCCCAGAGCCGCACACCGCCCCCGCGCGGCCACACGGCGGTGAGGCCCAGAAATCGGCGCGGCAGCCAGCGGATATCGAGCGCGCTGGCGTTAAGCACCGTATCGGGGCTGAGAATGAACATGGGCAAGAGATGGCGTGCTCTCCGCGCGCATCAAGCCCGGGCCCGATCAGCGGCGACGAGAGTTGGTCTCTGCGGTGATGTCGAAAAGCCGCGCCGAAAGTGTCTCGCCAAATTGCAAATCGCCCAGAATCACTGTTGTCTCGGCCCCGGTGTCATCGCGCACCACCCATTGGCGCAACTCGGTCGGGTTTTCCGAGAACACCAGCCGGATCGAGCCGTATTGCGGATTCTCCGGGTCTTGCGCGACGACCGTGGTGGTGTCGTCATCATGGGTATGGCCGACAACCATGTCGCGGTTCGAGAAATCGACATTCCGCTCGAGGATCAGGTTCAGCGGTGTCTGCCGCAGCGGATACTGGTTCGGACCCTGGTTCGAGCGCCCGTCGAAGATCGCGACCTGCCCGCCCCCGGCCATCACCAGCGACCGCTCGGGCGGGTCGTATTCGAACCGCACGCGACCGGGGCGGCGGATGAAGACGCGCCCGGTGCTGATCGATTCATCCGGGTTGATCTGGGTGAAATCGCCCTTCGCCGTGCTGAAGCTGTTGAAGTAGCGCGAAATCTCGGACAGCGGGATCGCCTGCGCATGGGCAGGCGCCACCAGCAGCATGGCGGACGCGGACAAGATGAGGGAACGTCGGGTCAGTGTCATGCCGTCTAGATATCGCATTTACCTGCCCGCGGAAGGGCAGAAACGCTCACGCATGCGACACAAGGCAGAGAGTTGCCGATGGGCTGGCTGGCGCAGGCCGCCCCGAGGGGTCGCCCGTGATGCCGTCGGCACCCGCCGCTCGGGCTGCCATGCCGTAGACCTACCCGGCTCTCCAGGTTTCCACCGCCAAGGCCACGCCCGCGATACCGATCAGCGCCGACAGCCATGGACCGGCATTCTCGAACACGGCGACCAGTACACGAAGGAAGGGTGGGAACCGGCCCTCGGCCTCGGCGCGGGCATGTCCGAACGCGGCCATGTAGCGAAAGAAGGCGGGCACCAGACCGGCCACGACCCCGGTCGTCAACAGCAGGAAAATGGTCTTGTAGCTGCGCTCTGCCAGCGCGCGATCATTTCCGAAAAGCGGCAGCGTTCGCTCGCCCAGCATCAACAGGATCACCATTATGGCGGCGCATACGACAGACAACCAGATGAGCGGCATGGCGATCCTCCTCGGAGAGATTTGGCGGTCAGGGTCGCAACTCTTGCACCCAAGGACAAGCGCTTGATGACATCGCGCTTCGGTCCTGATAACACTATGGTGCCCCGTGCTTTGGTCCAGTCCATCTCATGCCCCCTGCCGCACGTATTACCGACATGCATGTCTGTCCCCTGGTGACACCGGGCCTGCCGCCGGTGCCGCATGTCGGCGGCCCCATTGTCGCAGGTGCGCCAACCGTGATCGTGGCGGGCCTGCCACAGGCGCGGGTCGCGGATGCCTGCACCTGCGTCGGCCCGCCCGACGCGATCGCGATGGGTTCGCCGACTGTGATCGTCTGCGGCATGCCGGCGGCGCGCCTGGGGGATGCGACGGTCCATGGCGGCTCAATCGCCTCGGGGGCGGCGAACGTCTTGATCGGACAAAGCGGCGCCGGTGGTGCGTCCGGCGCTAGCCCCGCAACGGTCAGCCCGGCACAGGTTGGCGATCCCGCCCCGGGCGGAGAGCCACCCCCCGTCGCGCCACCGCCCGAGGGCTTCAAGCACCGCCTTGGCGGGGACGACAACGTTGATGTGATGTATATCGAGGGCTCGGGCTCGTTCACGGACGATGGCGAGACGGCAACGCTGGAGGGCGAGTTCGGGCTTGGCGGGGTCCGGATGGACCATTCGGGCCATCTGGCCGGACCGCTTGGCGGGTCGCACAATCTGAATGTCCTGACCGGCGAGGCCAGCTTCTATGCGGGTGACACCCGGTATGGTGGCGGCATGGAGGCCAAGGCCAGCGCCTCGATGGTTGAGCAGCAGGGTTCGTTGTTTCTGGGAGAGGACGAGAACAACCCGTTTATCGAGGCTGATGCAGGCTACAAGCTGATGACAGCCGAGGCGAAGTTCGACTACCTCTTGGGCAGTGACGGGCGGCGGCGTGGCGTTTCACTTGGCGCCGGGGCCGAGGCCAAGGCCGCAACCGGCCATGTCCGGGCGGAACGCAACATCCGTATTCCGCTTACCGACCACACGATCTCCGTACGCTTCAAGGGGTCCGGTTCCGCCGGGTCGGCAGGCGGCTCGGCGGGCGGATACGGCTATCAGGATATCGAGACCGGGCGCGTTCATGTGGGGGTGTTCGGCCGGGCGGCGCTGGGCCTCGGGCTGGGCGGGGATCTTGATATCAGCGTCGGCCCGGCCTACGAAACCCGCGACCGAAGGCACTGACATGTCCTCTTTCACACTTACAGCGCAGGCCCGTCGTGACTGATTCGCCCGAATTGCTGGTTCAGCCCGTCTCGGACCCGGCGACGCTGGAGCAATCCTATCGCATCATGCCAATGGGCGAGGTCTTTCCAGGCCCCCTGGGCTTTCAGTTGGCGCTGCCACAGGGCTGGGAGGTCGAGCTACTGGACCGGGTCGGGCCGACAGATGCCAATCCGATGGTCCCCATGGCCCGCTTTTTCGATCCGGACGGGCCTGGAGAGACGATCATCACCGGGGCACATCTGCCGCGCGAGGTGCATCCAGCGGACTGGCTGCGCATCCATATCGCCAATGCAGGCTATCAGGTCCTCGACTGGCGCGAGCGACCCTCGAAATTCGGGCGCGTCGCCGATGCTCTCGTCGCGGGCACGGGCGAGACGCAAGGCATGGGGCATCGTCTGACGCCGATCAAGGATGGCAGCAGGATCTTCCTGATCGACAGCCGGATGGCCACACCCGACGCCCCCTCGCAAGAGCCCGCCTACATGGCGGTGGCGCATTTCCGCCTGACCGCGCCAACCTCGAAACCCTATGCCGAACCCTTTCGGGAGACTGACCTGGCCGCCGAACGGCCCGTACGTTTCCTCGTCTCGGCGCTCTGGCACGAACCCCCGGCTGGCACCGCGCCGCCCGAAGGTGGCGCGATCCGGCGCTTCGAGCATCGCGAAGAGGAAACGCTTCTGGGCAGCCTGATCGGCGTGGCCGGGGTGGCGGGACGGATCACCGCCGCCGAAATCGAGGACGTCACGCTCGGCAAGTTCGAGGCCAATGGCATCACCCGAACCGCCGGCCCCGATGTGCTGAGCCGCTTCAGCCGCGAGGACGGCACGGCACAATTGCTGGCGCAGTCATGGCGCGCCGAACGCGCGGGGCAGGCACTCTCGATCCTGTCGGCACAGGTCACGCTGCACGAGGTTCCGGTTGCCCTGACCCTGCTGAGCCCGACCGCCGAAGACCAGATGGAGCTTTTCGCGATCCATCGCCGCGCCTTCGACATCGCGGTGAACTCGCTGCGTCCGGGCTGGTGAAACGCGCAGGCAGGTGTCCCGGAAGGCCATCATCATGCGCGCGAACCGACGATGGCGTGCGTGTCGGAACACTCCGCGGGAATGACGATGTTTCGCTGCGCGCGTTGCGAACCGGTCGCGCCGATCAAGAGGCAAAGACGTGAGCGTATCCGAAGAAGAGCTTGCCGCCCGCGCCCTGCAGCGTCTTCGAACGGCCAGTGAGGCGATTATCCTGGGTCAGTACGATCCGCCCGACCCGTCTCTGCAACGGCAGATGAACAGTCGGATGATCGATGACTACGGCGTACAGCTTTGGACGGAACCGTATGTCGGCGACGGCGGATTGCCGATCGTCTACCATCTCAAGGCGCGTGGCATCTATTTTGATGTCAAGCATCTGCTGAACTTCCCGCGTGCAGGGTATGTTGTGGAATACTGGGTAACACTGATCGGCGGCACTGACTGGGCGGGCGTGGCCCCGGGCAGCATTTTCCGGCTGGTGCGGATGGCGGGTCGTGACCATCCGCGAGAGGTGCTGCACGAATCTGGGCGATTTAACCGCATTATCCCGGTCGAAGGGGGCCGCGCCGTCGAAATCCCGACAGATGACCCGCGCCTGATCTACGAGATGTCGCCGACTGCCTTTCCTTCTGCCTATGGCGGCACCGAACTTGAAGGGCTTGGCGCCGAGCGCGACGATACTGGTCAGTATCGCATCCACCGGCGCTGAGTGGCGCGCCAAACGCGGCGGCGCAGCTTTTCGCCACACGGCACCGACCAGCAAGACAGCAGCTATCTTGCGACTTCAGATTGTGCTATAATCTCGCCGCAATTGCCGATCATAATGCTGTGGCAGCCCTTTGGAGGAGGACTTGTCCGCAGCATTTGCCGAACACAGTGTTGTGGGGCGAGACAGGTTTCACAGTCCCGCTGTGCGGGATGAACAGACAGGATCAAAACATGACACATGTCTCACGGAAATCCGCGTCAGCCAGCCTGCGATTGCCCCTCGCCTTGGGCGTGGCGGGTCTGATGGTCACCGGCTCGGCCGCCATGGCCTGGCCGGTTCTGAAAACCGTGCTGGTGCCGACAGAGATGGCATCAACCGCACCGGACGACCCCGCCGCGATCAGCGGTTTTGTGGAGACGACGCGCCAGCAGATGACCCCCACCGTGGCGCTCGCGGCCGAGATGCCCGAGGTGACACAGACGCGCGTTCCCAGCCTGACTGTGGACTCAGCCGCCTTTCGCCAGCCGCGCCCTGCCCCACAGGTCGAGGAGATGACGCTGCCGCCGCAGATCGTCTTCGAGTTCGATTCCTCCGCTGAAACCACTGAACCTGCTATCGACGTCGAGACGGCACAGGCCCAGACGCCGCGCCCCGCGCCCCGTCCGGGTGAGGGCGCCCAGAGCGCAACGCCCGCAGCCGTGGTGCCGCAATCGACACCGCCCGCGGGACAACGGGTCATGCCCGCGACGACACGACCGCAGCAGGGTGCGCCTGCAACCCAGACACGCGGGCGCCTGAAGAACCCCTGGTCCTCGGGCGCATTCCGCTGAGGCGGTTTTAGCAAACGACCCGGGCCGCCCAGATGGGCGGCCTTGTCGTTTCCAAGTTGCGCAGTGCGATCCCTCACATCGCGTCCGGCTGGTCCCCTCTCATCGGGACCGGTTACCCGACACACGCGACCATTCCGAAACCGCCCTCGGGGCGTGCAAGGGCGGGTGGGTGGGCACGGCCCAAGGGCGTTTTCGAACGCCCCGTTCGGGAGACGAGGCATCGCACGGGCCGAACAGAGCCTGTGTCAGTCTTCGGGCGGGAACATCTCGGCGATGATTGCGGCGAAGCTCTGGTTCAGATAGCCACGCGCACGCGACAGCAGCAGCGGAATCGGGCTCGAGGGCTCGGTGGCGCTGAAATACCGCTCCAGCGCGCTCATCATGCTTGAGGCTGCAGAACGGCTCTCGACGACCACGGGCGGCAGCTCGCTTCCCGCATCGGATGCGGTTTCGCCCTCCTCCGACATGTCGTCCCCGGTGTCCTCCAACTCCGACAGCGCGCGCATCCGCTCCATCGTCAGCACGAAACCCGTATCGCGGCTGAAATCGATCCGCGCATCGTCGTGATTTGACGGGATCAGCAGCTCCAGCGCCTCGACCAGCGGACGGCCCTGCAACTGGCGCGCCTGTCGGACCAGAATGAAACTCGGTGACGATGGCTCGAACCGCGTGAAATACGCGTCGAGCGCGGCCAGCGCGCGCCGGGCATGCTGCGCGTCAGTGATGCTGCCTGTGGGGGCCGCAGCAGGCGCGCTGCCCGCCGAGGCAGGCGCATCGGCATCGCCCGGGGCAGCATCACCGCTGTCGGTAGTGCCCTCTGGCGCGTCCTCACCGCCGAGATCGGGGCGCGCCTCGTGCAGCAATTCGAGCATCTGCTCTATGTGCAGCTGTACTTTTTCCAGATTGGGGCGGAACGGACGGGTATCGCTGGCCAGACACGCCATCTCGATCCGCGACAGCCCTTCCTGCAGGCGGGTGATCAGGCCATGACTCTCCGTTACCTGGTCAGTGTTCTCGGCAGAGCGCAGCGCCGCAAGCAGCGTGTCGCGGTCGGTCGGATCACCATCTTCGGCGACCGGATTGCGCCGGCCGTCCGCGATCGCCACGCGCCGCCATGTCAGAACCCCTTGTCGGCGGTCTTTGGCCAGCGGCATGAATTCCAGCGGCAGCCGCATCGCAGTGCCGCCATCGAGCATCTCGAGCGCGTTGCAGCGGTCGATCTCGTCTTCGGTCAGGCGCGGATGAACCTCTGCATTATAGGTCTCGAGCAGCCCCGCCATCACCTCGACGCACTCGACGAGCGTCCCCAGATCGCGGGCGGCGGCACAGAATTGCGCCAGCCAAGCCAGAACCCGCAGATCGCGCGACCGCTCCAGCAGGGCGCTGGCACTGGCAATCTCGGCCTTGACCTTGATCGAAACGGGGTCGACCCGGAACCGCCCCTCGGCGGTGAAGAACTGTTGCGGCAACCGGTCTTCGGCCTCGAGCATGTAGGACTCGAACGGGTCGTCCATGGCCTCGAACAGGTCAGGGCCGCAGGGGTCGTCAGGGCTGATCGGCTCGAGGAAACGCTGCAGGCTCATGGGTGGGGCACCTTGGCACTGGCAGGTCGCGGCAGGCAGATCGGGGCACCGCCGACCGGCGTCTGTTCACACTGCGGCGCAAGGGGCATCCAACTGTTCTCCCGCCTGGGGCGCATGAGCGGCGCCGACCTCTCCGATGACGGAAATCGCCGCGCGCCCGCGCAGTGATCGCCAGATCGTGATCCTAGCAGGTCTGCAAGTCCGACAAAACCGCCAAAGCGCAGCGATCAGGGTCTCGTGTGGAACGGGATTTCGCGCTATGGTGATGTCATGCCTACGCGGTTTCGCCACTGCTACCACCAGCGGACACGCCGCTCCCGGCCTGCGCGCCGCGCTTGGCTTTCGCGTGCCAATTTCGCTGGCGCTATCGTTATGGGCGGGCTCTTCCTCGGCGCAGGCACCCTGCAGCAGGCGCGCGCCGACATGCCGGTCTTTGATCTCATCATTGTCGACGACCCACCGGAGGCAACGCCCGCATCGCTGACGCTGGCACCCGAGCCCGAGCCGCAGCGCCCCGAAATCGTCGCGCTGACCTTGCGGCCACAAAGCGACCCCGCGTCGGTCGCGCCGCAAAGCGGCAGCGCCTTCGCGCGCGAGCTTGCTGCACCTGTGCAACGCGAAATGCCGCATGACGACCCGGTGGCGCGGCTGGCATCGCTTACGCCACCCGCAACAGCGGAAGGGCCCGATCTCGATGCGCGTTCGCGGCTGATCGGCACTGACATCACCCCGCCCGAGGACGAGGAGGATGACGGACTCGCGGCGCTGTCGCCAGAGGAGCTGGCACGCGAATTGCAGACCGAACTCGCCCGTGTCGGGTGCTACCGGATGCGGGTCGATGGTCAGTGGGGGCCGGGCTCGCGGCGCGCGCTGTCAAACTACCTGACCCGCACCAGTGAAAGCGTCGAGGGGCAGGACCCCTCGCCCGAGCTGATCCGTCTTGTGCGCACCTCTGACGGAGAGGTCTGCCCCGCCCCGGTCGCGCAATCCGCGCCCCAGCAGCCTGCGCGCTCTGCCGCCCCGGCGCGGCAGCCGCAACAGCCTGCCCCACAGCCACAGCAGACAGCCCCGGCCCCGGCGCCGTCAGCACCCAGCAGTAGCGGCCGTGGGCTGAGCGGGGGTGTCGGCGGCTTCCGCTGATCGCGGCTTGTGCCCTCAGACGCTGCGCAAGTCAGCAGCGCGTGGGAAATCTGTGTGCATCGTCCTTGCGGGACTCGCCTGAATCGGCGTTTCGGGCTACACTGGGTATGCAAGGGTGTTTGCAACCATGTGGCGTATGATTTTCGTTGGACACTCGACCGACTGCCGCGCGCTAGCCGCGCCGGTCGCCCATGCGCTGACGATGCTCGCATTGGGGCTGATGTTTGCATTTGCCCCGCTGGCGGCACAGGCCGCGCCCGAGGATCGCCGTCTGGCGCTTGTTGTCGGAAACAGTGATTACGCGCATCTCGACCCTTTGCCGAACGGCACCCGCGATGCCCGCGATATCGCCGCGGCGCTGCGCGCATACGGGTTTGAGGTGACACTGCTTCTGGATGGCACACATGCCGAATTCACCGAGACGATCACCCAGTTCGCCGCGACGGTCGACGGGGCCGAGGCGGCGTTGTTCTACTTCTCGGGGCACGGATTCCAGAAAAGCGGTGTGAACTACCTCGCCCCGGTGGATGCACGGCTCGACACGGCCGCCGCGATTGCCAGCCAGACCGTGCGGCTTGATGATGTGACCGACCAGATCAGCGCGCCAGCGTTGCACAGCATCGTGCTGCTGGACGCCTGCCGCAACAACCCGCTCTCGCCAGAGATTGACGCGATCATTGCCGACGGGCTGGCGGTGCCAGAGACCGGGCGCGATACGTTTGTCGCCTTCGCCACCCAGCCCGGCAATCTGAGTTTCGACGGCCGCGAGGGGCAGAACAGCCCCTTCACCCGCGCCCTGTTGCGGCATCTGGGGACCGAGGGGCAGCCCATCTCGGAATTGATGATCGCCGTGCGCAACGAGGTCGAGGCCGCGACCTCGGGCCAGCAGATCCCGTGGGACCAATCCTCGCTGACCGCGCCTTTCTTTTTCAATCCTTTCACGCCCACGGATGACGACATGGCCGATCTGGCCGCCATGACCGAAGAGCGGCGCGCGCGCACGCTGCGCATGTGGCGCGCGCAGGGCGCGCGGGTGGATGAGGTTGAGCCCCTGCCCGAACTGACCCTTGCCGCCGCGCCCGAGCCCGAGGAACTCAGCTTCGACCTCATCATCCTCGACGAGGATCTGCCCGAACCCGAGACAGAGCTGGATGGCGCACTCACCCTCGCGGCGCTGCCCGAGCCTGATCTCGCGCCCGCTGACGTCGGGGTGACGCGCGCGCTTCAGCAGCTCTCCACCTCCCAGATCCGCGCCACCGAGCGCTCGCCGCTTGTGCCCGACGCGCCGATCGAATGGCTGGCCTCGCTCGGTCCGGCACTGCGCGGGGCGGACAATCTGACCGGGCGCGACCGGCTGATCGGTGAGGATGTGACCCCGCCGGGGATGAACCTGCCCGAGATGGACGCGCGCGAACTCGCTGTCGCGCTTCAGACCGAATTGCAGCGGCTGGGCTGCTACCGCATGACGATCGACGGGGCATGGGGGCCGGGGTCGCGTCGGGCGCTGGCGGATTACTTCGAACGCACCGACCAGAGGCCGCTGGACACCGAGCCGACGCGCGAAATCCTGGTGCTGGCGATGGCGAGCGAGGGCGAAATTTGCCCTGCCCCTGTCGCCGCCCCACGCCAGCAGCGCCAGCCGCAGCAACAGGCGGCACCCCGTCAGCAGCCGGCGCCTGCACCGCAAACACAGGCGGCACCGCAGCCGCAGCAGGCCGCGCCGCCCTCGGGCGGGGGCGGGGGCGGGCGGCTGCAAAGCGCCATCCGCAACTTTCGCTGAGGCGCGCATGTGAGCCAGGTTGACCCCCGTTTCCTTCAGGCGCGCAAGCAGGCCAGCCTGCGGCACAAGCGCAAGGCCGGGGGTGGCGGCCGGGGCGCGTCCGCGGTCCTCTGGGCGGTGCTGGTCGTTCTCGTGCTGGGCGCACTCGGGGGTGGGGGATGGTTCGTCTGGCAGGCCGGGATGCTCGAGCGCCTGACCGCGCGCGACGGCGCCCCCGCGATAGACACCCCCGCCCCCGAAGCCGACATCGCCACCGACAGCCTGCCGCTGGAACTTGAGCCGGTCGCGGTCGCCGCATCTCCGGCGCCGCACTCGGACCCCGTCGAGGATGACAGCAGCGCCATTCGCGGCAGCATCGACCTGCCGGGTGACCCGCTGCTTCTGAACGTCGGCGCGACCGGCAGCGGCGCTGCCGCTACACGCCTGCCGCGTCCCGATGCGCTGCCCGCCGCGCGCGGGCAGGGCGCGGTGGTGAAGATCCAGTCAGCACTTCTCGAGGCGGGCGAGCGGCTCAGCCTCAGCCTGCCGACCAGCCCGGAAGATTTCGCCATTTTTCAGGCGCAAAGGCAGCGCCTGATGCAGGCTGCCCGCGCACCGGTGGAGCCCCCGGTGATCCCCGAAACCGGCCCGCTGCCCCGCCCGCGCACGGTCGCCGAGGCGCGCGCGCTGGTCGGCAACGGGGCAGATGCCGGGGGGCGGCTGGGCGCCGATGCGCGGGCGCTGGTGCCGACCCATGCCCGCCAGCGTCCGTTTGTCGACAGCTTCCTGAAGCTCAGCCGATCGACCAGCCTTGCGGAGATGCTGCAAAGCGAAGGGCTGTCCAGCAGCGAGGCCGAGGCCGTGGCGCAGATCGCGTCCGACATGTTCAATGTGGTCACGCTTGAGCCGGGGCAGGTGCTGGCGTTGCGCCAGTCGAGCGCGCCCGGCGGTGGCAATGCGTTCGCGCAACTGGCGATCTATGACGGCACCCGCTATCTGGGGGCGCTCGGACGGGGCGATGGCACGGGACTGTTTCACGACCCCGATGCAATGGATATCGACATTGCCGCCGATCCCTGGCTGCGCCAGGACCTGCCCGCGCTGCTGGAAGGCACGGCGCGCAGTGCTGCGACCAGCACCAGCACGCCACGGGTGATGGATGCACTGTATTCCAGTGCGCTGCGCCATGGCCTGTCGCCGGGACTGGTCGGACAGGTGATCATGCTGCTGGCGCAGACACACAAGCTTGACCAGGACGCCACGCCCGATGACCGGCTGACGCTGATCTACAGTTCCACTCCGGGCGCGCCCGAGGATGACAGCGCCACCTCGGAGCTTGACCAGATCCTCTATGTCGCCTTGCATTCGGGCGGCGAGACAGCGTTGCGCTGTTATGTTCACCGCCCCGGACCCAACCGCGCGCCCGCCTGTTACGGCCCGACGCGCGGCTCCGGCCCGGCGGCGAGCACCGGCAGCAGCGGGGCGCGGGCGCCATCGGGGGATACGCAAAGCCTGACCGGCGGTGATGCGGTGGAGCATCTGGTCAACCGGATCATCCAGATCGAGTCGGCGGGCCGCGCCGATGCGCGCAATCCGCTGTCGACCGCCACGGGGCTGGGCCAGTTCATCGAGAGCACCTGGCTGCGGATGATGCGCACCTATCGCCCGGACCTCAGCGCCACGCTGTCGCGCAGCGAACAACTTGATCTGCGCACTGACCCCGACATCTCGCGCGAGATGGTTTTGAACCTCGCGCGCGAGGGAGAGAGCTTCCTGCGCGCGCGCGGTCACGAGATCACGGCCGGGCGGCTCTATCTGGCGCATTTCCTCGGGATGGATGGTGCGCATACGGCGCTGAGCGCGCCGCCCCATGCCGATCTGCTGGAGTTGTTCGGCCCCGGGGTCATCAACGCCAACCCGTTCCTGCGCGGGAAAGACGCGGGCTACGTCGTGGAATGGGCCGAACGGCGCATGCGCGGCGCCTCGGGTCGGATCGCCGTCATTCGCGAACCCGACGGTCTGGCCGAATTCCGCCAGATCATCGACTCGCTGCTGGAGGAGACATGATTGCCGCGTCGTTGATGCGGACCTCCGCAACCAAAGCGCAGGGGCGGCTTTTCTTGACGCATGACGGGGCATTTGGCAGGCTCGAAACTTATTTGAAATAGAGAAGGATGCGGGGATACTATGGCAATATCATCAACTCTCGTGATTGACGGCAGTGTCGGGCGCGGCGGGCGCAACAAGCGCGAGGATGTTCGCGCGGTCCAGACCCGGCTGAACGAGTTGATGAGCACCCCGCGCATGCCGCTCACGGTTGACGGCCTGAACGGCCCCAAGACTACCGGCGCGATCCGTGATTTCCAGCGCTCGGTTGTCGGCATGAGCTGGCCGGACGGACGGGTCGATGTCGGAAAGCGCACGCATCAGCACCTGAACGATCCGCTGTCAGCGGATATCTGGAAGGGCAGCAACATGACTGCGGTGCGCGCCGAATGCCCCGCTGTCGGAGCACCGGACCCAGCTGCGGGTCCGGCAGCAGCCGGCCCGTCTGCCCCACAAAGCCAGTCCGAAAGCCGCGCGCGGAAATACCTCGATGAGGCCGCGGATGAGTTGCAGTGGTCAAGCGCGGAATATGATGCTTTTGTGCGGGATGTGCTGGACAATCCTGATCGCGATGTCGGCATGGCGGTGCTCTCGGTCATCACCACGACGAATAGTGCCAAGGACTTTCTTCATGGCTGGAAGGCCTTGCGCAGCGGCGGATGTAGCAACCGCGAACTAATCCGGGCGATTACGGACCGGCGATATTCCGGAAAGAATTTCGCGGTCATCGAGGAGGTCGGCAAGAACCGCGGGGTCATGCGCCATCTAAGAAATTTTGCCGCGGCGGCAGACAGGTTGGCGCTGCTGATGGTGGCAATGGAGGTGCATGACCATTTGGCGCATGGTCGCTGGGGCGCGGCAGCTTCGGTCTGCTATCAGGTCTGGATCGGTTCGGCGTTCCCCTGGGCAGGTATGATCAATGCTCTGCAGGGCATCATTACCGTTTTAGTGCCCGGTGCAGCCGATTCGCGTTTCTTTCAGGCGTTGCGAACTCTGGACCCGGTCGGAGTGGGCGGTGTTGGGGTCGATTCCTTCATCACGAGTGCTATCGTGTTGATTGAGGCACTGCATAGCGGGAAGCTCAACATGGGGGAACTGATGGCGCTGCGCGATCGGATGGCAGATTCGCCTGTTGCCGTCGTCGCAGAACTTGGGGACGGACTGGGTGACGCGGTTTACGATCTGCGCCATACAGTCAGTCTGCGGCGGGATGCCGGGGTCGTTGTGCAGCAGATCGGTCGGGATCTGGCCAGCGTGCCTGGTCGCTTTACTGGCCTTTTCTCAGACT